>CAZFVT010000156.1:0-7762 GCA_964522355.1 uncultured Woeseiaceae bacterium
GTGCCTTCACCGCCAACTGATGGGTGAACTCCACTGGTTCGAGGCGCACGGACTGGACGCCGAAGGCCCGGTCCGGCAGGTAGGCCTCCACAGAATCGAGGTGCGGATCCTTCACCAGGAAGGCGGTGACGTAGACGTTGGGTACGAAGTCGCCCAGCTCAACGAACCACACGGCGTCCCCGGCGTCGACGTCGATCCACTCGCTGCGCAGCAAGGTATCGGTCTCGGCGGTAAGCAAGACCCGGCCGCGATACGGAGCTTTGAAGTTGACCGGGAAGCGTTCGCCCACCTTGGTTTGCTCGGGGGCTTGCAAGGCCAGCCAGGTCGGACGCCCGGGGCGTGGCGTCTGCTCGCTCTCGGTCTCGTCCGGCTCCCACCAGTACCAGTCGCCGCGCCCTTCGAGGGAGAGCTCGGTGCGGGCGTCTCCGGCGCTGGCTCGCACCAGGAAGAACTCGCCATCCGCCTCTGGCGTCCAGGAGACTTGAAATTCGCCGTTTACCACCGGCACCTCTTCTTCCAGCTCGGTGACCGGACGACGAAACATCCAGCAGAACACGACGATGGAGAAGACGATAGCAACCCGCTTCTCGGCAACCGACATGGGGCCCAGCTCCTCGCGCAGGTCGTGCAGGTGCGCATCAACGGCAGGGCTTGATTTGATATCCACGGGAAACACAAAGCGGGTCAGCAGCAGCCAGGCGATGGGCAGCATCACGAACGATACCGGCACGCCGACCGCCATCCATCGCGCAAAGCTGATCTCGAGATCGTAGTTGTCCGCTAGGTAGGCGATGAGGAGCGCATTCGGCGGCGTGCCAACGAGCGTCGACAGCCCGCCGATGCTCGCGGCATAGGCGACGCCGAGCAGCATAACGACCTGGAAGTTGCCCATCGTCCGTGAATCGACACCGGTGACGTTCTCACGCATCACGCCGATGACCGACATGAGAATCGGCAGCAGCATCATGGTCGTCGCCGTGTTCGACATCCACATGGAAAGCAAGGCAGAAACGAACATGAACCCACCGATCAGGCGGCGACCGTCCGTACCGGTTCGATCGAGAATCGCAAGAGAAATACGCCGATGCAGGTTCCAGCGTTCGATGGCGAGCGCCATAACGAAACCGCCGAGGTAGAGGTAGATCGTCGGATTCGCATAGGGTGCGGCCGCGTCACGCAGGCTGCTGATGCCGAGTGGTTCGAACAAAACGATCGGCAGGAAGGCGGTGACCGGTACGGGAATCGCCTCCGTGGACCACCAGACGGCCATCCACATGGCCACCGCCGCGACCCGCCAGGCTTCGGGCGACATCGTGGTCTGCATGCCTTCGAGGGCAAACATCAGGGCGAACAGCGCCGGACCCAGGACGAGACCAACGCGTTGATAGGTCCTGGGCTCGTTGCTTGCGTCTGTCTCGTCCGAACTCATGCTGACCCGCCGTGCCATGACGCCGACGGATTTTCCCCGCCCGCGAAAAAACGACGATCATACATGCTTGGACATCGGCTGTCCGACACGCCAGCCGAAGGCGTCACGAGGCCTCTGTGAGCTCAGAGAATCTCTTCGAGCGCTGATAGCAATCGATCGATTTCAGCGACGCTGTTGTAGTGGACCGGCCCAACGCGAACCGCGCCGCCGTCTTTATTGATGTCGAGGGCCTCGCCTACTTCCAGCGCGTAGTTGTGACCGCTCCAGACGAACATGTTCCGCCCCGCAAGTTCCCGGGCAATAGCGGCCGGCTCTTTTCCCTTGACGGTGAAGGCAACCGTCGGGACGCGCCGTTCAAATGCGGCGAGATCACTGATCCCCTGAATTTTGACGCTCTTGAAAGCCTGCAGGCCGTCAACGAGTTTCGCGGAAAGGGTCGTCTCGTAGTCAAAGAGGTACTGAAGCGCAGCGCGAATATGGCCTCGCCGCCCGGGATAGGCTGTGTTCGCGGCCTGGTAATCATGCGCGAAGGATTCGCCGATCCACGCGAAGTAATCGACCGCTGCCGCCGTACCCGCCATGCCTTCGTGACTTTGAGTGCCGGTTTCAAACGCCCAGGGTAAAGCGGCCGAGGCGGGACGCACCTTGTAGGGCTCCAGCGCCTCGAGGACCGCTTTCCGGCCGTAGAGAATGCCTTGGTGAGGTCCGAAGAACTTGTAGGCTGAACACACGAGGAAGTCGCAGCCGAGTGCCTGGACGTCGATAGCGACGTGAGGAGCAAGCTGCACGGCATCGATGTAGGTCATTACCCCGGCATCACGGGCAATCGCGGTAACCGCGGCGATATCGTTGATCGTGCCCAGGAGGTTACTGGCGCCACCGATGCAGATCAGCTTTGTGCGATCGTTGATCAGCGATGGCAGCTTGTCGATCTCATACTCGAAGGTTTCCGTGTTGAATTCGAACCAGCGAACAGTAAGACCGAGATCCTCGGCAAGCAGCAGCCAGGGCGACACGTTCGCGTCATGACACATGCGCGACAGGATGATCTCGTCACCCGCCTCGAAGCGTCTACCCAGTGATCGCGACAGGTGCAGGGTCAGGGTCGTCATGTTCTGCCCGAAGACGATCTCCTCGCTGGACGCGGCGTTCAGAAAATCCGCCATGGCGAGATGCGCATCGGCAATCACCTGGTCCGCACGATTCGAGGTCTCGAAACCGCCGCCAACGTTGGCGTTCGATTCGACGAGGCAATCACGCATCGCATCGACGACGCTGTCGGTCACCTGGGTTCCGGCCGGGTTGTCGAAATAGATGCGGGGAACGCCGTTATCGGTGATGCGCAATGCCGGGAAGCGTTCCCGGATGTCGACCAGTGGATAACCGGCGAAGGATGGGTCGGGGATTGCCATGAAACCTCGTGCCTGGGAGGGCTTATTCCTGCGCCTTGCCGCCCCATTTTTCGCGATGAGCATCCTCAGCGCGCTGCCGGACGCGGGCGTGCCGGTTGGTGAGCAGCAGGGAGTTCGGGTCGCAAACCTGTGCCTTGATAATGCCGAGATCGCTGGCCGCATCGAACAGGCTGGGATACCAGCGTTCCCAGTTCGGCAGGAGCTCCTCGACTTGTTCGCGAAGGTTCATGCTCGCAATGTAACGGAGCAGCGATGGCGGTACAACGGTGCCGGCACAATACTGTGCAATCCGTCATGCCCTTCGTGCGGAGGGACGCCCGGCGGGCAATCTATGTTAGTCGTCGAAGACCGGCAGGAGGCAGAGAACGGCGAGCGTCGCCAGCGGCAGCAGTGAGTACAGGCTGAGCTGGGGCGACGTACCCGCGACGCTACCGATCAGGCCATCGGGGGCCAGCCGGTCGAACGGCATCTGCGGCAACAGGCTGCCAAACACCGGGAAAAGCTCCAGCGCCGGCGGCAAGGCAATCACCAGCCCGACGACCGCGGCAACCGGCAGCGACAGCCGGCGAATCCAGAGCCGCCGCCGAACCCGGGAGACCACCTTGTTGCTGAATCCTTCGTCCGCGATCGGCTCTGCCGAAAACAGCGCTTCCAGTACAAGATCTTCGTCGTCTTTCATACGTTCAACCATGTTGATGACTTTGGATGTCAAAGCGTTTCCTGATCTTTTCTTTAGCACGAAAAATGATGGATTTGGCCGTGCCGACCGGCAATCCGGTGACTTCCGCAATTTCCCGGTGCGACAGCCCGCAGGCATAGGACAGGATCATGACCGCTCGTTCCTCGGGCTCCAGGGCGGCAAGAAAGCGGTCCAGGTCGGTAATCTCATCGCTTTCGGTCGTGACGTAGCGGCCACTTGCCGCTTCACCGTGACCGACCTGATCAAGAATTTCATCGTAGCGCTTCGACTTTCTGCGGCTTTGCAGGAAGGTCGTATACGCGACCTTGAGCAACCAGCCGATGACCGACCCCGTTCCCGAATAGGTGTGGAGCTTGTCCCAGGCGTGCAGAAAGCAGTCCTGGGAAAGGTCTTCCGCGAGCTCCTGATCGCGAGTCAGTTTGCGCAGAAAATTGCGCACGTGCGCCTGGTGGCGCTTGACCAGCTCGCCAAAGGCCGCCGTATCGCGGGATGCCACGATACGCGCCACCAGGCGACGGTCGATGTCCTCCGAACCGCGTTCCACGGTCGTTGCCAGATCAAGCCCGATCGCTGCCGCGTAGCTTCCACATGATGAAGTAGGCGATGCCGATCATCAGCGGAAACATGCCGATGCCCGCCATCGGTCCCTGGGCTTCCTCTTCGGGAATCAGGATGCCGAAGAAGATGCATCCCAGCCCAACTGCCCCCCAGATCAGACCCCGGCGCAGATCCGCATCGGGATTGTGGGCCGGTCCGGCCAGCCGCTCGAGCAGCTCTGGCGTCAACTCTGCCCCTTTATCAAGCGCCTGCTGGATGGTCTCCTGCATGGCCGTCCTGCTGCGGTGCCGGAAGTAGAAGAAAGCGATGATGACCATTCCAAAGACCAGCATGGACACAATAGGTATAAAGACGGCAACTATCTCGACATCCACAGAACTCTCCTGATTCATGGTGTTAGGCCGGCTCGCGGCCTTTGTTGATCTGATGACTCTCGACCATGGTTTGGATGCAAACCAAGACGCGGGTTCTAGCTTGTTGATAAATAATAAAAAAACTGGCGACGCGCGGAGGCTGATCGGGCGCGCCTGAGATCGCGTCGGGTCCATAGTCGCGCATAGCGGCCGGGTTGACGACCGGCGCGTTGAAATCGGCCGGCGGAATCCGCATGCTTCGTCGCCGCCTCTATCGCCAAACGTCAGCGCTTATTTTGTTCATCAGATTCCGCCCGCGGCCGTCGCTTCTGACGGGTCTTCTTGTTCTTGCCTTCACGGCGCCGCTTCGCGCGGAAACCGGTCAACTGGACAGCGCCCTGTCGACCCCGGGCTGGCTGACGGTCACCGGCAGTTATCGACTGCGCTACGAGTGGATGGACAACACGTTTCGCGCTATTGATCCAGGAACGGATGATCTGCTCGTATCGCGACTGCGCCTGAAGGCCGAGGCGCGCAGCGAGCGCTTTCGAGCCGGCATCGAGTTTCAGGACTCGCGCGGCTGGCTGGCTGATCAACTGACGCCGGTGGGCACCGGCAGCATTAACGCCGCCGAGCCGCTCCAGATCTACGTCGGCATGCAGGGACAGGACTGGTTCGTCGACGGCGACTCGGTGGACATTACCCTCGGGCGCTTCACCTTCGGAACCGGCAGCAACCGGTTCATTGGTGAACATATCTATCGAAACACGCGGCAGGGACACGACGGCATTCGCGCAGTGTGGGCACTCCGGGACGGTCCCCGGCTCCAGGGCTTCTTTACCAACCCGGTACAGAGATTGCCCTTCGACCGCTCGGGCATACTCAACAACGAGATCGAATTCGACGAAGCCCTTTCAACCCGGTTTTGGGGCGTTCACGCAGACCGGTTGGCGCTGGGCGAGCTGGACGGCGAGCTTTACCTTTACGGCCTGGAAGAGTCGGGACGCGGGCTCGGCTTCCAGAATCGCGACCTTCTGACCCTGGGCGCGAGACTCTCCGATAATCGCGGCAGCCTGACCTGGGAAGTAGAAACGGCCTACCAGTTTGGCGATCGCCGTGACGTGCTGCAGGAAGGCACACCGCAGGTCGACCACGAAGCTCTCATGCTGCACGCGCATATCGCCCGGCAGTTCGACGTCGCCTGGCGACCCGAGATCGAGCTGCGCTATGACTATTCAACCGGCGACGAAGACCCGGAAGACGGCAACAGCGGGCGGTTAGACGTCCTGTTCGGACCGCTGCGATTCGATTTCGGGCCAACCAGCATCTACACCGGCATGACCCGCAGCAACATTAACTCACCCGGTCTCTATGCAAACCTTTTCCCCCGCGACAACATGGTCTGGATGACCGGCTACCGCGCCATCTGGATGACCGAAAAGCGCGACTTCTATGGCCGTTCAGGGCTGCGTGACGTAACCGGACAATCAGGCTCTTTTGCCGGCGGACAAATCGAGACGCGATATCGATGGGAGATCGTGCCGGGCAGCTTCCGCTTCGAAGCCGGCGGTGCGCTCCTGATCAAGGGTGAGTTCCTGAAAGACGCACCGCTGGCGCCGGATACCGGCAACACCATTTACATCTACAGCAACGTGCTCTTCTGGTTTTAGCCTGCCGGGACTCGCAGCGCCGGACGCAGCATGATGCTGCCGCGAGATCGCAGGTTGATGCCAAGATCCAACGGCGGCGTCTCGGTCGTCTCTGCCGTCATTTCGAATCGTGGCACCAGGCGTGCGAGGTGAATTTTCATCTCGAGCATCGCAAAGTACTCGCCAATGCAACGCCGGGGGCCAAGCGAGAACGGAATGAAGGCGGCTTCGGCATCGTCATCGAAGCGCTCCGCGCTGAAGCGATCGGGATCGAACTGTGTCGGATTGGGCCAAAATGCTTCAGTCCGGTGCAGGATATACGGTGACAGGTAAAGATCGGTGCCTTCAGCTACGTCGAAGTCTCCGATGTCCGTATCCTCGAGCGCCCTTCGCGAAAACACCCAACCGGGCGGGTACAGGCGCATGGTCTCGTTGATGACCTGTTCGAGATAGATCAGCGACGCCACCTGGTCACTGTCCGCAGCGCTCTGATCCGGAATCACCCGCTGCACCTCGTCGACGATGGCTGCCGACACGTCGGCATGCGTTGCGATCAGGTACCACGCCCAGTTCAGGGTCCCTGCCGAGGTTTCGAAGCCGGCGATGATCAGGGTCATGACCTCATCAAGCAGCTCACGGTCAGTGAACGGCTGGCCGTCCTTGTCCACGGCCGACATGTATACCGACAGGAAATCGAATCCATCGACGGCCCCGGCCGCTCGGCGCTCGGCGATGATGTCCAGGATCAAGGTCCGCAGGGCTCTGAACTTAACAACGAGATTGATATCCCGGGAGAACTCCTCGGCAAGAAAACCGAAAGGATTCTCACCGTCTGCGATAACGCGCCGATCGTAGTCGTCGCCGAAAATCGCCCGCAATATCAGCTCCAGCGCGAAGTCGCTCATCTCGGTGGTGATGTCGATCTGCCCTCCGGCGGCAGCGATGGCGGACCAGGCCGCATCGCGGCGGTCGACAGCCTCGTTGATGAGTTCAATAAGCTGCCGAAGCTTGCGACGCGTAAAGCCCGGCTGGGCCATCGTGCGTGCCCGCCGCCAGTGAGCCCCGTCGCTGACGAAGATCCCGTTGCCGAGCAGCAGCTTCACGCGCTCGAAACCCGGGCCTTTCTTGTACTTGGCGTGATCGCGGACCAGGATGCGACGGATCGCCTCTGGCTGATTGACGAAGTACACGGCGCGCCCCTTCGGCGACTTCATTGAGACGACGTTGCCAAACTCATCGCGCAGCCTCAGGAAATCGGCAAGCGTCTCGTCGTCGGCGCGGAGCTCAATGGACTCATCGATGCCGGGCGGCAGTCGGAATGGCGTAGAGCCGGTCATGGTCAGTTCGGGCGGCAACCGTCGTTATCGGGCGGAATCCCGAATGGTAAGGAGCAAACGCCCGGAGTTCAAAAGCGGCGGGGCCGCCGCCAGGGGTCTACCGGTAGCGACTCATGAGCTTCGCGAGGGTCTCGGAGCCCGGGTTCAGGCGCTCGTAGGGAATCTTGGCGAGCGGCTCATCGACGCTGCCCGACAGGTCGTGCATGTCTTCGGATTCCTTGTCGATGTAGAGAAGCCCGGTAATGATCTCACCGGCATTGACGCTGTCACGCAGGTATGAGAACGCCGACGATGGCTGTTCAATTTTTCGACCTTTACTCAATC
>CAZFVT010000157.1:0-7740 GCA_964522355.1 uncultured Woeseiaceae bacterium
CCGGTAGGCGCCGTTGCGATCGATCGAGGTCGCCATGATGGGCAGGGCTCGGAACAGCCAGCGATAGTCAATATCTTCGGGGGATGCTGTGGTCATTCGCCCTTTATACGAAATTTCGTAAATTTAGTCACGATTTTTCGTTACTTACGAAATTTCGTAAGCCCTGTTTAATGTTTAACTCATTGATTTAATTGAATTATCAAAGTTGGCACGCCGGTTGCAATAGCGTAGTGCATCAGGACTTAATCGTACTCGCCGAGCGCGGGTACTGAACAACGGATTGACAGGTATTCGCTATGAGCAAATTGACAGGACTCGCGGTCATCTTGGCCGCATTGATGGCGGCGCCGCTCGCGGCGGCCGCTGATAACGCCAACCCCAAAGCAGCGTCGGCTTCACCGCAGCGCTCCAGCGTCGCGCTGGCATCGAAAGCGGCAGAAGAAGCAGCACGCTCCGCGGCGGAAGCAATTTCGGCCGACCAGGCCATCAAGCTTGATGTTCGCCTCAATGGCCTTACATCGAAGATCAGTGAGCCAGCGCCGGTTACGGTTGCAGCGAACTAGCAAGACTCCGGTAGCGATACCAGCGGCCGGGCACTTCTCCCCCTCGTTGCCCTGTCGCCCGCCACTGGACCAGCCGGCGAAACGGCCGGCCTTTAGAGGACCTGTTAGGTCCGGCGGCACCCCCCCTGCCGCTCTTGTGGGAACCGGAGCCTCTCCGTGTCGGACAGGAGTGCTCCCGAATTTTCGGCTTCAGCCTCTCCGGTTCCCCATCTTTTTTTGTACCCCGCTTCGTCGGCGGTCAGCGTACTTCAACTCGCTGCCTGTGCCGCTCCGCTCCGACTCCACGCTTGTCGCGATTGCGCAGGCTGATGCTCTGTCGAAGCTTCTGCAGCCAGTGTCGTGCCCAGGCGAACTCGACGCTCAGTATCGCGAGTCCGGCAGGAATTACGATGAACGCCGGACCGGGCGTCACCAGCATGACGATGCCGATAGTGACGACGGTCGCACCAACGACAAAAATAGTCACGCGACGCGCCAGTTTGTAGGTCATTTCGATCATCGAGTCACAGCCACAGGTTCTACTGGAGTGAGCGAAAGCCTATCATGCGTAGCGTTATGCCAGGTTCGAAACGTAAATCAGCCACCGGCGCGACCACGAGCGCGGCAACCTGCGCCCTACTCCTTGTGACTGCAGTCGCCGATGCATTGCCTGAGCTGCAGGTTCAAACCGCGCTGGCGAGTGTCGAGATAACACCGGGTCGAGCCGGCCGTCGTTCGCTGCAACTGCCGTCGCTGGAGTTCGACCTCCCGGTAGCCTATGGCTGTCCGGTGGGATATGCCCCGGCCTCTCTTTCCATTGCCGTCGCAGACACGCGAGAGACCCTGACGGCCATCGAGCTCGGTGCCGCAAATGGCAACGCTACCGTGCGCCTGGAAATTCCAGCCGACCAATTACCGCCTCTCGTCGTGGCGGATTTCTGCACGGCAGACGGGCCGTCGGCTGACACAGTGCTCGTCGAGAGAGTCGTTGAGGGGTTTCTGAGTGCCGCTGCCTCTCTGCGATGTGATGCGGATGTGAATCCGGACGCAGTGGATGAAACAGGTTCAGAGGCACCGCCGATGTCTCAATCCAGCTACGCAACAACGCCGCTGAACGTCAGCCTGATCTGCGAACCGCCCGAAAGCGAAGACGACATCGAGTAACGCCAGCGCATCCGGCGTTGAGTTTGCTACTCCGTGGAACTCACCCGGGCATCGAGGAACTGCAGCATGTGCGACCAGGCCGTCTGCGACGCACTCGGGTCAAAGGTCGCGCCCGACTGCTCGGCGAAACCGCGGCGGGCTTCAGCAAAGGTCATGATCTCCACATCTTTCGACAGTGCGTTGGCCTTTTGCGAGAACTCGCGTGCGCTGGCTATCGGCACAGCCCGATCGCTCTCTGAGAAAAAGCCAAGGTAGGGCACGTCAAGACTCTGGATCTCGGTTTCTTCGGTGGGCACCTGGCCGTAGTAGCTGATGGCAGCGCCAAGTTCCTCGGGCTGGTCAATCGCGGCGTTCAGCGCCCAACCACCACCGAAGCCGAAGCCGACAATCGAAACGCTGGGCGGCGACGAACTCGTCTGCACGAATTCGATGGCCTGGCGAATGTTGGTTTGCGCCGTCTGGCGATTCTCGATGACCGCAATCTCGAGCTCGCGGGCGCTGGCGCTGTCCTGTGCCGATTTGCCGGCAAACAGGTCGACGCCTAGGACGATGTAGCCGCCGGCGGCGAGGCGTTCGACGTGGTTTCGAACGTCGTCGTTCAAACCCCAGCGGTCGTGCACAACGAGCACGGCGGGCAGCGGATCAACCATGTTGGCAGGGAATGCGAAGTAGCCATAGATCAACTCGTCGCCGACCTCAGCGTAGGGCAGGCTTTCGGCAACGACCTCCAGGGATTCATCGACGGACTCGACCGTGCCGCGGTTCGAGGCGGAGGAGGATGCAGATGAATCGGACGAAGGCGCAGACGATGACGGCGCGTCGCCCGAGCTGCAGGCGCTGACGCCCAGCAGCAACAGCAGTAGCTCACTGGCAACGACGGCGAGTCTGGCTTTCTGCATCAAATGTCCCCAGTTGGCCAAAGCGCCGGCGCGAGCGGCGGTCTGCGGCCAGAAAACGGCGTAAAACCCCGGTAGAACGGGGCCTTCGTCAACTCATTGGCTTACATAAGCGGCTAGTGTAATCAAATCTCCGCACGCCGGTACCGGACCTGCCGCACATTCAGTCGTCATCGTCCTCCCATTTTTGCAATTTGGTCTTGTCCACCTGCTGCCACTGTTGCTCGCTTTTTCGCGCGTAGCCGACGACCTTCGCGATCACCCAGATCAACATAATGGCGAGCAGCCCAAAAGCGATCAGAAGTTCTGTATTCATGCGGCCTCCTGGCCCGCTCAACGCGATTCGTTGACAATTCGGGGAAATACTCTAGCATTCGCGGCCTCTTCCCAGATTCGGGTCAGACCGGAGCGAGAACATGATTCAGCATCTCTCAGACATTGTCGCCGTGCGCTCCCGGTCCGTAATTGCTGGCATTCAGGCTGGCAAGAAGCACCGCCGCGAGCCGCAACGCTCGATCTGACCCCCGACCCGAGTCCCGAAAAACCGTCTCTGGTTCCGGCGTCAGACCCCGGAAACACCTCACTGCGCCTGCAATATCGGCGCAGCACCCGACAAAAGACCAGAGATGCAGACTTCAACCAACAACACGTCACCTGGTGACAAGACCTCGCTGCAACGCATAGCTCGCTTCATCCGCGAGGCGCTCAGCGACAACGATACGGATTTCACCAGCGGCTCGACCCGTCGAGCCCTTGGCCTGCTGGCGATCCCGATGATGCTCGAGATGTCGATGGAGGCGATTTTCGCCGTCGTCGACATTACCTTCGTCTCGCGCTTAGGAACCGCGGCCGTGGCGGCGGTCGGTATCACCGAAGCGCTGATCACGGTGCTCTACGCCGTTGCCATCGGACTCGGCATGGGCGCAACCGCCATGGTGTCGCGACGTATCGGCGCCGGAAACCCTGACGAGGCGGCCCGGGTCACGGGCCAGGCGATCATCGTCGGCGCCCTGCTGTCCATCGGTATCGGTGCCTTTGGCGTCGCCTATGCCGCGGATCTGCTCGCGCTCATGGGTGCCGAGGCAGATGTCATTCGCACCGGCTCCGGTTTCACGGCCATCCTGCTCGGCGGCTGCGGCAGCATCCTGTTCCTGTTCCTGCTGAACGCGGCGTTTCGAGGGGCCGGCGATGCCAACGTCGCGCTGCGCGCGCTGATGCTCGCGAACGGCATCAACATCATGCTCGACCCCTGCTTCATCTTCGGCCTCGGTCCGTTCCCGGAACTCGGCGTTTCGGGTGCGGCGGTGGCGACCACGATTGGCCGCAGCACCGGTGTTGCCTACCTCGCCTGGCACCTGTTTACGGATGCCGGCCGCCTGCGGCTGCGCACCGGGCACCTGGCTATCGATATCGCCCTGATTCGACGGCTGTTGCTGATCTCCGCCGGCGGCGTCGGCCAGTTCCTGATTGCCACCTCGAGCTGGATTGCCATCATGCGCATCGTCGCGCTTTACGGCAGCGCTCCGGTAGCGGCCTACACGATCGCCATCCGCATGATCGAGTTCGCCATCCTGCCTGCCTGGGGCCTCGGCAATGCGGCGGCCACCCTGGTCGGACAGAACCTGGGTGCCGGCCGTCCTGACCGGGCGGAGCGTTCGGTGCACCAGGCGGCCCGTTACAACGTCGGCTTCATGACGGTGCTGGGGGTTCTGCTCCTGATCTTCGCGCCGGTCATCGTCGGCTGGTTCTCGACCGATCCCGAAATATTGCGCTACGGCAGCAACTGCCTGCGCATTCTCGGTATCGGTTATCCGGCCTATGCAGCGGGCATGATCGTTATTCAGGCGCTGAACGGTGCCGGGGATACCCGCTCGCCGTCGGTCATGAACTTCATCGCCTTCTGGGTCGTACAGATACCGCTGGCGTACTGGCTGGCGGAGAGTATCGGGCTCGGCCCCAACGGCATCTTTATTGCCATCGTCGTTTCGGAAACCCTGCTGACGGTGCTGGCGCTCGCCGTGTTCCGCCGCGGCGCCTGGCGTGAGCAAAAAGTCTGACGCGTCCGGCATACCGACATACACTTCCGCCATGCACAAGCAACCAGGCCATGACCGCCATGAGTGAGGTCCCGCTGATTCGTATCAGCAACGCGACGGTTTATCGGGGCGACACGAGGGTCCTGCACGAGTTTTCCCTGAGCATTGCCCAGGGCGAGCAGGTCGCGATCGTCGGTCCGAACGGTGCTGGCAAGACGACCCTCCTCAAACTGCTAAACCGGGAGCTGTACCCCGTCCACGCTGAGGACTCGCGGGTTGAAATTCTCGGTAAGGATCGATGGAACGTCTGGGACCTGAGACGCCATATCGGTCTGGTTTCCGACGATCTCAGGGTTCGCTACCCGAGGGAAGCGCTGGCGATGGACGTAGTGCTGAGCGGCTTTTTCTCGAGTATCGGCACTCACGGGATGCTCGCCGACGGCGTGACCGACGAGCACCGCCAAAAAGCGCGGCAGGTGCTGGAGAGTTTCTCGGCGGAGTCCTTTGCAGAGACGCCGCTCAAACGACTGTCGACGGGCCAGCAGCGCCGCTGCCTGCTGGCCCGGGCCATGGTTCACGAGCCGGCAACCCTGATTCTCGACGAACCCATGGCAGGCCTCGACCTCGCCGCAAGATTCGACTACCTCTCGCGCATCGCCGGGCTGGTTGACGACGGCCGCAGTATTGTCCTCGTCACCCACCATCTTGAGGAGATTCCGCCAGCCGTGAAGCGGGTGGTGCTGCTGCGCGACGGGCAGATCATCGCCGACGGCGATAAAGCGATTGTCTTGACCGAGGCCAACCTGGAAGCCACGTTTGGCGTCGCCATGCGACTTCTCGCCGACGGCGGCTACTTTTTCGCGCGTCCGAAGTAAGCCGCCACCGCCGGCCGGCGCGCCTCGTTCACAGTTGCGGTAATTGCTCGTCGTCGATCGTTGAAAACGTGACGAATGCCTCGGCGGGCAACGCCGCGAGCGCCTAGTCTCGGTTTCATGAAGCAGGGAAGCTCAACGGCGGCACTCGCAATCCTCGGACTCGTCTCGAGTACGGCAGCCACCGCAGCTGACGAACAGGCAACCGGTATCGTCAGCATCGCTCCCGCCACGATTCTCATTACCCTCGCGCTCGCTATCGTCCTGACGATGGTTGGTCGCCCGCTGTTGAGCTCCGTAAGCCAGCGCCTCAACTACAACCTGCAGCGCCGACGAGTCCTGCGAGAGCTTCGTTCCACCAGCACGAGCGCCCTGCACGACTTCATACTGCCCGGTAGCTCCGGTGGCCTGGTGCCGATTGATCACGCCATCAAGGTGGCCGGCGGCGCCGTTTGCCTGCAGGTGAAATACTACAAAGGCAGCGTCTTCACCAACGACGGCGGCACGCAGTGGAGCTCCGTCGACGGCGGCCAGCGTCATCGCTTCATGAACCCGATCCTGCAAAACGACAGTCGCCTTCGTGCCATTCGTAACGCGGTGCCGGAACTGCCGGTTCTTGGCCTCGTTGTTTTTGCCGGCGAAGTCGATTTCCCCGATGGCCGCCCGGAAGGTGTCGTCTCCATTGACGAACTCAAGTCAGCGCTTGACGAGCTGGACTTCGACAGCGATACCACCGATGCCGTCGAAGACTGGGAAGCCACCTGGCTGCGCCTCCAGGCCGCGGCGCTCACGGACGACGACAGCCGCAAGGACCTCGACGCTCAGGTCAGCTTCGGCTGATACGCCGACCGCCCGTGCCGGCGCGATTCGCCGGCATCTCCCGCAGAACGAATGCTAAAGTCGGCCCATGCCGAGACTGATGCGTTTTCTTCGTTGGAGCAGCGCGATCGCTGCCACCCTCGCAGTCCTGACCGCCGCCGTCGTAACCTGGCGCTGGCAGTATCGCGGGGCGCTCGAAGACCTGCCATGGCCGATCGCGGAGACCCTGCCGGGCGCGGAAGGTCGGGTATCGGTGACCTGGCTCGGCGTCAGCAGCCTGCTCTTCGATGATGGCGAAACGCAGATCCTTGTTGACGGCTTTTTCTCCAGGGCCACCCCGCTTGAGATCGCCACGTTTCGACCGCTGAAATCCGATATCGCCACCATCAACTACGTGATGGACGAATACCGGATGGATCGCCTGGCCGCCATCGTCCCGGTTCATGCGCACTACAACCACGCGATGGATGCCGGCCGTATCGCCAACCGCTCGACGGCGCTGCTCATTGGTTCGGAATCGGTTTCCAACATCGCGCGCGGCGCCAACGTGCCGGTTGTCCAATCGCAGACGCTCGCCAACGGCGAGAGCCGGGTATTCGGCGAGTTCACCGTGACGCTTATTGAATCGCGTCATGTACCGATGGCCTGGAGTTCGGGCGCCGTTCCGGGTGGCAGTATCCGCCGGCCTCTCGTCCAGCCGGCCAGCTTTTGGGCCTACAAGGTCGGCGTGGTGTATTCCGTACTCATCGCTCATCCCTCCGGCACCTCGCTGATCCAGGCCGGCTCCGGTTTCGAGCCCGGCGCGCTGTCAGAGCGCGATGCTGATGTGGTCTTTCTGAGCGTCGCTGGACTGGCGGCAAACGGTGAGCAGTACACAACCGAGTACTGGCAGGAGACGGTCACCGCGACCGGTGCCGACGAAGTCTTTGCCATTCACTTTGACGACTTCACCCGGCCCTTCGGACAGGTGGAGCTACTGCCGGATATCGCCGACCAGGTGCTGGTTTCTGCCAATTGGATCGAGGCGCTTGCCGAAGGCGACGAGATCCGTGTCCGCCGGCCGCCGTTCGGCAGGCCGGTCGTGCTGTACTGAGGCAGCAACCGCGATTACCTTCCAGGTAATCGAATTCAGTAAGCAAGCCGGTAAACTAGGGTCGTTCTTCTTCGGAGGCGGCCATGGAAACAGACGCGAACTCAAACTTCGGCTCGCTGCTTCGACACTGGCGCGAGGCGCGGCGATACAGTCAGCTGGATCTCGCGCTGGAGGCCAACGTCTCCAGCAAACACGTGAGTTTCCTCGAAACCGGCCGCAATCAGCCCAGCCGGCAGATGATCATTCGACTGTCCAACGCGATGGATGTACCGCTCCGGGACCGTAACCTCATGCTCTCGGCAGCCGGGTTTGCCAACG
>CAZFVT010000158.1:0-7711 GCA_964522355.1 uncultured Woeseiaceae bacterium
CCTGTGCTTCATCATCATGGGCACGGCAACCCTGTTCGAAACCGGCCGCGAGGTGCCGCAGGCTCCGCCGCAGTTCGCCGCAGAACTTTTCGGCGTGTTTACGCAGCTCATCGGCGACTTCATGTATCCGGTCATCGTGTCGGCGGCGCTGGCCGTTATGTGGTCGACCCAGGTTGCGCTGATGGATGCCCTGCCGCGGGTCATGGACCGGCTGCTTGGCGTGATATTCAAACGGCCGTCTGACGCGCCAAGCCGCTACACGGCGTTTCTTATCCTGCAGGTTGCGGGCGTCGCCACGATCGTCCTTTTCATGCTGCAGAGCTTTGCCGGTTTCCTGGTCTTCGCCACCAGCATGGGGTTCATCGCCGCGCCGGCCATCGCCTGGTACAACTACCGGGCATTGACGTCGAACGACGTCGCTCAGGAAGACCAGCCGCCCCGCGGCCTCATCGTCTGGAACTTCGTCGCCGTGGCCGTTATGGCGGCCTTCGCAATCGCTTTCATTTACACCCTGGTTACACCGCAATGACTGAAACCCAACGCATGACCGGCGGCGAGGCCGTGGTTCGCGCCGCTGAAGCTAACGGTGTCGATACCGTTTTTGGCCTTCCCGGCGCGCAGATCTACCCGCTGTTCGATGCGCTTGCCCGGTCCGAGAAAATCACCACGATTACGTCACGCCACGAACAGGGCGCCGCCTATATGGCGATGGGCTACGCCAAGGCGACCGGCCGACCGGGCACGTTTTCCGTCGTCCCCGGCCCCGGCGTGCTGAACACCGGCGCGGCCCTGTGTACGGCAATGGGCTGCAACACGCCCGTCATTTGCCTGACCGGGCAGATCATGTCTGAATTTCTTGGCGTTGGCCGTGGACACCTGCATGAGTTGCCCGACCAGGCCGGCACCCTGCGGAGTTTTATCAAGCACGCGGACCATATCGACGACGTATCGAAGACCTCCGAGCAGGTCAACGACGCCTTTCGCGTCATGCAGAGCGGCAGGCCGGGGCCGGTGTCGGTCGAGATGTGCTGGGACACCATGGCGCGGACCTGGGACGTCGACATCGCGCCGGGCAACCAGACAATCGACAAGCCTGCGGTCGACGAGGATGCGATAGCCGAAGCCGCAGCGCTCATCAAGGATGCGAAGAACGTCATGATCATGTGCGGCGGCGGCGCACAGCACGCCGCCGAATCCGTGCGTGAGCTGGCGGAAATGCTGGGTGCGACGGCCACGTCGCTGCGCGCCGGCAAGGGCGTGGTTGCCGAGGACAGCGCGGTCGGCGCATCGTCCGCCGCCGCCCATCGCCTGTGGAAGGATACGGACCTGCTGATCGGCATCGGTTCCCGCTGCGAGATGCAGTACATGCGCTGGATGGACATGTCGAAGTACGTCGATCGTCCGCCCGAAGGCACGGCGAAGCTGATTCGCATCGATATCGATCCCAAAGAAATGGAACGGCTGAAGCCGGACGTTGCGGTTGTGGCCGACGCCGAGGACGGCGTCCGTGCTCTGATCGAGGCGGTCGGCAAGACGGGATTCAACGCGGGCGATCTGGATCGCATCGCGGACGCGAAGGCGAAGTCCCGCGCCGACTTCGAATCCGTGCAGCCGGAGATCGCCTACCTGGACGTGATTCGCGAGGTCATGCCACGCGACGGTTACTTCGTCGAGGAGCTTTGCCAGGTCGGCTTTGCCTCCTACTTCGGTTTTCCGACCTACACGCCGAGAACCTACGTGACGCCGGGCTACCAGGGCACGCTCGGTTTTGGTTTCCCGACGGCCATCGGCGTCAAGGCGGCCGCACCGGACAAGGCCGTGGTGTCCGTCACCGGCGACGGCGGCTTCCTGTTTGGCATGCCGGAGCTTGCCGCGGCCGTGCAGCATGACATCGGCCTCGTGACCGTGCTGTTTAACAACCGATCGTTCGGCAACGTGCGCCGGGATCAGCAGGTGAATTTTGAAGGCCGGCTGCTTGGCGCCGATCTCGATAACCCGGACTTCGTCAAACTGGCCGAATCCTTCGGCGCCGACGCGCTGCGGGTGGATTCGCCTGAGACGCTCAAACCGGCACTGGCGAAGGCCATCGATGCCAACCGCCCGGCGATCATCGAGGTGACGGTGGAGCGCGGCTCCGAGGTTACACCCTGGACCTTCATCCATCCGGAGGCCTACCCGGCCACAACCATCGGCAAAGACCAGACCTGACGGCCTCGGGCGCTCGATAGGGGCTGGCGTTCGCATACCGTTACGGACCGCTCCGGGTTCGCCGCTTCCTGGCGGCCCTGACGAACAGGCCGGGTACAATCCGCAGCGATGAAGTCGGTACTCATAGCCTGTACAGTCGCCGTCATCGCGACGCTCGTGCTCTTCGACGTGGAAGTGAATCCACGCTTTCGCCTGCCTGGTGCGGAAACCCGCCTGGATCCGGAGCAGGAGGCTCGTTTCGAGGCCTGCGTCAAGGCGTCGGAGGAGGCGTTCCACGAGCGCACCTTCGCCGAGGTGGACAACCCGGACGTGCAGCGCGAGCTGCTCTATCGCCAGTCCCAGGAAGCGAAATCAAGCTGCCGCGAGGCCATACCTGAGCGTACAATCGAGGTCGAGGTGCCGCTGGACGTCAACCTCATCGACCTGACCTGGCGGTACTAGCCGGGTCAAACAGGATTCGGGGGGATCCGCATGAAAAAGCAAATCACACGACGGGATTTTCTGAACGGCACGCAGGTGGCCATCGGCGCTGGCCTGATGTCCCCGTGGACACGAGCCTTTGCCCAGGACGACAATCCTTTTGCATTACCGCGTGAATATTACCCGCCGGCGCTAACCGGTCTTCGCGGCAGCCACAACGGCGCCTGGGAAACCATGCATGCGCGGGTCGGCGGCGCGAGCTGGCCGAAGTCCGAGCCTCGCGAGGAATATGACCTGGTGGTCGTTGGCGCCGGAATCAGCGGCCTGTCAGCGGCGCATTTTTTTCGGAAAGACAATCCGGGTGCCCGCGTGCTGGTGCTCGACAACCATGACGATTTCGGCGGCCATGCGAAACGCAATGAGTTTGATGCCGACGGCGAGACGCGGATTGGCTATGGCGGCACGGAAGCGATCGATACTCCGTCGGCCTATTCTGAAGTTGCTAAACAGCTGCTGATCGACATCGGTATCGACGTCGAAAAGTTCTACGACTACTTCCACCAGGATCTCTATTCGTCGCTGGATCTCGGTCATTCGATCATGTTCGACGAGCCTACCTACGGCGAGCGCAAACTGGTGACCGGCTACGGCTCACGTCCGTGGGACGAGTTTGCGGCCGACACGCCCATGTCCGAGCAGGCCAAGGCCGACCTCGTGCGCGTATTTACCGAGGAGAAGGATTACCTCGAGGGGATGAGCTATGACGAGAAGCATGCGCTGCTCTCGAAGACCAGCTACCTCGATTTCCTGCGCGACTACGCCAAGGTGGACGAGGAGGTGCTGGGCATCTACCGCCAGTGGTTCAGGAGCTTCTACGGTCTCGGTTCCAAGGACGTACCGGCGCTCTCGGTAAGCGCCTATGGTGACGGCGGCGGGTTGCCGGGCCTGACCCACACGATGCCACGTACCGGTTACCGGGGTGATGAGCCTTACATCTTCCACTTCCCGGACGGCAACGCCTCGGTGGCAAGGATGATCGTAAAGAGCATGCTGCCGGAAGCGATTCCGGGCCGAACCATGGAGGACGTGGTCACCTCCCGGGTGGACTATTCCATGCTGGACCGGCCGGGCGCGGGCGTTCGCATCCGCCTGAACAGCACCGTGGTCAACGCCGAACACACGTCGAACGCCGGGGCCGTCGACGTGACGTTCGTGCATGAAGGCCAGCCTTACACCGTGCGCGGCGACAAGGTCGTCATGGCCTGCTACAACAGCGCCATTCCCTACCTGTGTCCGGAACTCTCCGACGAGCAGAAAGAAGGTCTGGCCTACAACGTCAAGGTGCCGCTCACCTATACCAAGGTGCTGATCAGCAACTGGCAGTCGTTTGCAGACCTCGGCGTTTCCTACGTCTACTTCACGAACGATTTCTACAAGCAGATCGAGCTCGACTACCCTGTTTCCCTTGGCGCCTACAAAGCGAGCATGGACCCGAGCCTGCCGATGATCGTGCATCTCTGCAACGTGCCGTACTTCGACGATATCGAAGGACCGGAACAGTGGCGCGCCGGCCGACGCGAGCTCCTGACCACCGACTACGCGAAGTTCGAACATCACGTGCGCGACCAGATGGACGCGGCGCTTGGCGCCGGCGGCTTCGATTCGAATCGCGACATCGAGGCGATCACCGTTAACCGCTGGCCGCACGGTTATTCCTACAGCCCCAGCCATCTCTGGGAGCCGGAGTGGCCGGACGAGAACGCAACGCCCTGGGTCATCGGCCGTCAGCGCTATGGCCGCATTACGATTGCGAATTCGGATGCCGGCGTCAGGGCCGATACCAATTCAGCGATTACCCAGGCGCATCGGGCAGTGTCGGAGCTCAGGGACGTTTAGCCGACCGATGGCGGATGATCTGCGCTGGAAGACGCTGGGCAGCGAATATGGCCCGGACCTGCCGCTTTTCCGAGTGCGCCTGGATCGTCTGCAGCACCCGGGCAGCGCAGAAACCTTCGACCGCCTCGTGCTTGAGGCCCCCGATTGGGTAAACGTGGTTGCCGTGACCAAGGACCAACGGTTCGTGATGGTCGAACAGTTTCGCTTCGGTATCGGCGACCTGACCACGGAGCCGGTTGGCGGGCTGGTCGATGAGGGCGAGAAGTCACTGGCCGCGGCTCAACGCGAGCTTCTGGAGGAAGCCGGCTTCGGCGGCGGGCGCTGGCGGTATCTCGGCTCGGTGCAGGCAAACCCGGCCATCCACAACAATCTCTGCCACCACTGGCTCGCCGAAGACGTGGAGCGTATTCAGGATCCGTCACCGGACGCCGGCGAGGCGATAAGAGTTCACCTGATGACCCTGGACGAGATTCGTCAGGTGATCGCATCGGGGCGCTTCCGACATCCGCTGGGACTTTCCGCCATGTCCCGGGTCGTACCGTTGTGGGAACACCCCTATCGAAACGAGCAAGATCACAGCAGCTGACAATCATAGCCGAAGGTCCGTAACGACCGTTATCATGCTTGGTATCTCTGGTATTTAGACGCGGCAGGGTGCGAACGTGCATTCGGAACGATTAGAGAAGTGGCAACACAGCCACGTGTTTGGGCAGGATCAGCGACAACCCGGCGAAGGGCGAACCTTGTTCGTCGTCGGCCTGACAGCAACCATGATGGTTATCGAGATCGTCACTGGCCTGCTGTACGGCTCCATGGCGTTGCTGGCCGATGGCTTGCACATGGCCTCGCACGCGCTTGCACTAGGCATAACCGTTTTCGCTTATGTGGTCTCCCGGCGGTCGGCAGCGGATAGGAGCTACTCGTTTGGCGTCGGCAAAATCAACAGCCTCGCCGGCTTCGCCAGCGCCATCCTGCTCATGGGCTTTGCCTTCCTGATGGTCTCGGAGAGCACCCACCGACTGATTAATCCGGTGGATATCGAGTTCGATCAGGCGCTGATCGTTGCTGTTATTGGTCTTGTCGTTAACGGCGGTAGTGCCTGGGTGCTGATGTCGACGCCGCATCATCATCACGGCCACGACCATGCGCACGACCATCATCATGGGCACGATCATAGTCACGACCACGGTCACGATCACAACCTGCGTGCGGCCTATCTGCACGTTCTGGCCGATGCGTTGACGTCAATTCTGGCCATTGGTGCATTGCTAGCCGGCAAGTACTACGGTGCCAACTGGATGGACCCTGCCATGGGATTCGTCGGTGCGGCGCTGGTGGCCCGCTGGTCCTTCGGCCTTATCCTCGAGACGTCGCGTGTCCTGCTGGACCGCTCGGTCAGCAAGGCGATGACGGCCGAGCTAGTCGCCGCGGTGGAGGGCGATTCATCCGACAAGGTGACGGACGTCCACCTATGGGCGATTGGCCATGGTATCTATGCGGCGGAGATTGCAGTCGTCAGCGACGAGCCGGGGACGCCGGGTCACTACAAATCGCGCATCCCCGAACACCTCAACGTCGTGCATGCGACCGTTGAGATACATCACTGCAGCGACCATTGAGTAATGGCTGGCACTTGACCGACGACGGAGGGCTGTAATGGAACTCAGATTCTGCACCTGGCAGGAAGTTGAAACCTATCTGCAGAGCAGCCGAGCCATCGTTATACCGATTGGCTCGACGGAGCAGCACGGACCTAACGGGCTGATCGGTACCGATGCGCTTTGTCCTGAGTCTTTGGCGCTGAAGCTCGGCGAGGAAACCGGTGCCCTCGTTGCGCCGACGATATCCGTGGGTATGGCCCAGCACCATCTCGCGTTTCCCGGTTCGGTGACCTTGCTGCCGTCCACCCTGATCCTGGTTATTCGCGACACCGTGAACTCGCTGATCCAGCACGGGTTTAATCGCTTCTACTTTCTCAACGGTCATGGCGGTAACATCGCAACGGTGCATGCCGCGTTCTCCGAGGTATACGCCCAGGCTAGCCTTGGTAAGGCACCGCAAAAATATGCCGATGTCCGCTGCCGACTGAAGAACTGGTGGGAAGCGGACGGCGTCATGGCGCTGAGCCGCGAGTTATTCGGCAACGCGGACGGCAGCCATGCCACCTGCGGCGAAGTGTCGCTCACGCAATATGCCTACCCGCATAGCATCAAACAGGCCGAGATGGACCCGCCGATTGCGCCCAACGGCCCGATTTACGATGCCGACGATTACCGCCGTCGCTTTCCCGACGGGCGGATCGGCTCAAACCCGTCGCTAGCGAATCCCGACGCCGGCAAGCAGCTCTTCGACAAAGCGCTGTCCGGCCTTAAGTCGGACTACGCGACTTTTGCTGCCTCGACCTAGTCGGCGTCGGTCTTCTTCACGCGAATATTGCGGAAGCGAATCAGGCCGCCGTTGTTCTGTAGCGCAATGGGTCCCGAGGCGTAGGTATCGTCCTCGAGATCGGCGACCAGCACGCCGTCGAGGTGCACGGTGATGCGATTGCCTTCCGCCTTGATCACGTACTTGTTCCATTTGCCGCCGGTTTCGACCTCGGCGAGTGGCGCCGAGAAGAACACGATAGAGCCGGTCCGGTTGTCGGCATTTTCGTTGGTGTCGAAGATGTTGATTTCATACCCGGCCCGGGCAGCGATTGCCTGCGGATCGGAGTTCCTGACGTATACGCCGCTGTTCGCGTCCATGCTTGGCCAGAACTCGAGCTCCAGTTCAAAGTCGCCATAGGCCTCGTTGGTGACGAGGAAGCTGCCGGTGTAGCCGTCTGCTTCGACATAGTCATCCACAATGTTCCATTCGGCTTCGCCGAGCGGATAGAAGTTATCGAGATCCGAGCCGTCGAAAAGGACCTCCCAGTCCTGGGCATGCCCGGCCTGCGAGAAGGCCAGGACGAGTGAGATCAATAGCGCGTTGGGCAGCTTGTCCATGTATCGCTCCGTTTGTTCGTTGTGAGCCGGCTGTTTAACGGCCGGCGGTTCGGTTCATTCCGGGCTCGACAGCTGTGCGAGCTGCTCTGCCTGGTACTCGTTGATGAGGGGTTCAATGACCTGGTTGACGTCGCCCTGCAGGATCTCGTCCAGCTTGTAGAGCGTCAGGTTGATGCGGTGCTCGGTCACCCGGCCCTGGGGAA
>CAZFVT010000159.1:0-7590 GCA_964522355.1 uncultured Woeseiaceae bacterium
AGCCACGGCGAGCGGTCTCGGAAAACAGCTTGGCCGCCACAATCAATCTCCTCCGCGACGGATGTCAACGACTGCGGAAAGACCGGGGCGCGCCATCTCGGGTGGCGAGTCGAGGCGAACCGCGACGCCGACCTGTGGCGTCGGACGCATACGCGCCTCGCGGGTTTGCGGCAGGTAGTCCAGCGGCATCTCAAAGTCCGTCGCCAAACCTATACGGGTGATCCGTCCGGCGAACCGCTCACCGGGCAGTGCCGGAAAACTGACCTGAACGGCGCTTCCGGGCGCGAAGTCGCCGAGCGCTTCTTCGGGAACCCAGGCTTCAATCCAGGAACTCTCTGAGAGCCAAAGGCTGAGGACGGGCGTGCCGGTTTCGACGGCCATTCCGGGTTGAGCCAGGCGACGGATGACGGCGCCGTCTGCCGGGGCGTATACGTGGGTGCTCTCGATGTCTGCAAGAACCTGGTCGAGCGCAGCTTCGGCCTCGCGGCGCTCGGCCTTGAGGACGCGGAGCTGTGCCTCGAGCAACGCAACGGAGTCCATTGCGAGTTCTGCCTGATGCAGTTCAGCGAGGGCTCCGGATGCGGACGCCGTCGCCGCGTCGGCAAGTGAGCGTGCGGCTGCGGCTTTCGCGGCGGCATCCCGGATCGTCTCGGTAGCGATTACGCCGTTGCTCTCGAGAGACTGGCGTGCCGCGTGAAAAGCCGTGGCGTCGTCTGCCTGCAGGTGCGCGGCCTCGGCTTCCGCTTGCATCTGTTGATGCCTCGATACGGCGCGGGCCCGCCCGGCCTCCGCCTCTTGCTGCTCGAATACGAGCTCGGCACTACTCAGGCTGATGCGTTCATCGAGCGTGGCAATCGCCGCTTCAGCGGCGGCGCGGCGCGCCTGCAAGTGACGATCGTCGAGCTTGGCGAGAAGCTGACCTTTGCTCACGCGGTCGCCGTCCTCAACCAGCATGTCGGCGATGACTCCCTCGCCTCGCACGCCCAACTGAGACAGGTGCGCCCGCACGAGCGCGTTCCGGGTCACGATATGCGTGGTCTGGAAGTGGGCCCACATGGCTGCGGTCACGATGACGGCCATTAGGAGCACGACTGCTACCAGGGCTGCAATCCTGCGCCGCGTTCGATCGGACGATGCGGCGAGCGGCTCTACAGGTTTCGATGGTGCGTCAGAGTCGGTCGGCGTCGATTCCGCCGGTTGCGACGGTACGGGCATGAGCGCTCCGGACGGGCTTGTGCTGTCTTTAGGCGCCATGACCGACGCCCGCCCGTACGTTGTCGACGTGAACGGCGTCGGTGTCCTCGGGCGCGCCCTCGTTTATGGCGGCGATGATCAATTCACGCAGGTAGCCCCGCGTCACGAACTGCTCGAAGCTGTGATCGATGCCGGGAACTTCCTGGTAACTGATGTCAGCGTCCACCCGGTAGAGCCTCGCGGCCATCCGCATGGCGAGGACCCACCGTCGGGCCCGCTCGACGCGACTCGTACCCTGCTGCCTGTCGAGCTCCGGGTTGCTTCTCAGGTTCCGGGGCTCCAAATCCCGCGCACCGACAAGCACCGTCATTGGAACTTGCAGGAATGTCTCCGGGTTCATGCTAACGCTGCGGAGCTTGCGTGCCGTCGCAAGACCGTAGGGATACGCCGTTTCACGGTCTGGAAATGTGTACCAACCCGAAGAGATGGCGATGAGCCGTGAGATTCGCTGCGGATAGATCATCGCGTAGCGGTGCGCGAACTGGCCACCGCCGCTGTAGCCGATCAGCACAAACCGGTCTGAGCGCAATCGGTAGCGGGACGCCGCGTCTTCGAGGCAGGCATTGAAATAGCGGTCGGCGCGGAGTCCATCAGACCCTTTGCCGAGGCGTTGGTAGCGCCGGTGCTGCGTTTTGCTGAAAAACGGCGCAAGGAGTGGCCGGCCTGTTTCATCCGCAAGTGCCTTGAGATGTTTCAGCTGCTCAGACACGCGTCGGCTGTAACCGTGCACGAACACGAGCGGTTCCAGGTTGGTGTTAACCTGTGGAGGCATGTACTCAAGGTAGCGAAGGCCGGTTTGCCCCTGGTGGGTTTGAATAGCCTCAATGCCGATGTCGCTCGACCGGATCTCGCTGGGGGGGATACTTACGACGTTCATCAGCCTGCCTCCTTTGTTTCCTGGGCCGCCAGCGCACGATCCAGCAAGTCCCCGGCAAAGGCGACCGTCGCCAGTTCCTCCCGGTTGGCTGTGCACAGACCGCTGACGGCCTCCGCCTCGCGTCGCTGCAAGGGCGATGCGGTCAATAGACCACTCAGCGCCAGGACCGGCGGGGCGCTACTGGGCAAGGCGGCGATCCCCGCTGCGGCGCCCATGGCGTCGCGAGCCGCCAGGACCACGCCATGCACAATTCGCGAGAACATGCTGCGCGATACAAGTTGCTTGGTCTCCCGCTGGAAGACGCCATCGGCGACCTCCATGACGATGACGTCGATGTCGTGGTCCGCCATGTCCTGGACCATGTCGAGAATCCCGCTCTCGATGCGCTCGATATCGACGAGGTAGGTCGAGGCCATACCCACATCCGTGAAATCGAGGACATGATCGGCGCCCGCGTCATGCAGCAACCAGGAGTCTCCGCCAGCGCCGGTGCCGGTGGCTTTGATGTAGCCGACGCGGTAGCCGACCCTTCGCAGGCCGCGGAGAAGGAACGCTGCCGTCTGGGTCTTGCCGGCATCCATGGCGGTGCCGAGGATCGCGACAACCGGTGGCGTTGATCCTCCGTGTCCCTGGGGTGCGATTACAAAGCTGTTGAGGTTGAGCGGCTTGCCCGCGGCATCAGCCAACAGCCCTAGCGGCGTGATGCGGGTGGGGCCCCGTGAAATTCGATCGTGCCAGGAGATGGCATGAGCGGCGATACCGCCACCGGCAACGAGATGGCAGGGACCGAGACCTTCGGGAACACGACCCTCGAATTGTTCGCTGGCGTAGCGGTTACCGTATGCCACCACGATGGTGTCACCCGGAAACAGGCGTCGTCGACGACCGTCGATCAGCTGAAGGTTGGCATGGTGACCGATCGCGTCAACCCTCGCCAACACGAGGTCCCCCGCGACGGGGGCGCCGTCTTCAAGGATTCGTCGCACGCGTGATCGCTCGACACGGCGCGTGCTGTGCGCCCACGGCGACCGGCGCAGGAGCTCAGCGTGATCGGCACGAAGCGGCTCATCGACAACCGACGGCCGAACGGGGTTAGCGGCTCGCTCGAGCGCAACTCGATTCAGAATTGCCTCGCTGTTCTCGAGTAGTTGGGGCCGCCATTGCTCAAAGGTCTGTACGCTCATCAATAGTTGCTCCTATGTGGTGCGCCAAGACCAACCTCGACGCGTTCTTTCAAATAGGCGGGCTTGCTGGTGGTCAGCACTCAGACCCGCGGTAGGGGGCGTGGGATGCCGTCTCTTCGTTCGTCTCGAATTGCCGGCCGCCCAGGTGGCGGAGATCCGAGCATGACCGCCGTGCGCTCAATGCAAGGAAAACCGGGCAAATTGCCCTGCATTCGCAATCGAATAGCTACTATTGAGACAAATTATCTCAATTATGGAAATTAACAATAAGTTATTCCCGTCGTCACTATCAGTTTTTTCCTGTTGTTTCAGGAGGGAAAAGGGTGCGGACGGGCGAGCCATTGCTGCGCCGCGATAAGCGCGAGGGCGCTCTACTGGGGATCTGAGGAACTCTCCGAAGGTCTCCATCGAGACCGTTCGCTTCTGGCAAGGCTTACCAGACCTGCTTTGGGATTCACGGATACGCGATGGCCGACCCGTTATTCACTGATGTTTCCAAGGCGAATCCTTGGCATTGAGTTTGGTGAGCCTCGCGGCGCAGGAAAGTACGAGGCAACCGTGCCTTTGGGCGAAACGTTCGCGCCAAGCGCGCCACAACGTGCTTACGGTTTGGCCGTATCCGTTGCATTAATGGCAGGCTTTCCTTCCGCGTGGTCCGCATCGTGATACCCGAGCGGAGCCTTGAGGGCGTCTGCATCGGCTCGGACCGCGACCACCGACGCCTCGTCCTGAACGAGGAATACCTGAATAAACTCAGGAGAGAGGAAGGCGCCAACTTCAAACGCGAGCACTGGCCGCTCTATTTCGAAGAGCTCAATAGCCCTCGCCGCATGGAGACGATCTGGGACGCGCTCGCCAAGCGCGGTATGAGCCAAAGCGATCTCGAAAAGCTGTTTGGCCAGAATCTCTATCGGCTGTATTCGGAGGTTATCGGGTAGTCGAAGGCTTGCCCGAGACGATCGATCCAGCCGGCTCTGATCTGGCTCCGGATCCTGCCCCAGATCCGGAATCCCTGGCACTAGAACTGCTCGATATGGATTCGATCCTCCCCAATACCGAGGTCGGACAAACTGTCGCTCATCGCAGCCAGGAATGTCGCCGGGCCGCATAAGTAGTACTCAGCATCCGGTTCGTTAACCGCCGCCCGGATGAAATCGGTATCGATCCTGCCGCTGACGTCATAGTCCCGACCTTGCACATCGTCCTCCAGCGGCTGACTGTAGGCGATCCGCGCCGTCACGTTGGAATGCTGCTTGACGATTTCAGACACCTCTCCGGCCAGGGCATGGTGCTTCCCGTCGCGTGCGCTGTGCAAGAAGTGGACTGCTCGATCCGACGGTTCGCTGGTGATCGCGTGCAACATGCTGACCATAGGCGTTACGCCAATGCCGGCACTGAGCAGAACCACGGGCCGCCCATGGTTACCAAGGATGAACTCGCCAGTTGGGGCGCGGGCATTGAGTACGATGCCCGGCCCAACCTGGTCATGCAGCAGTCGCGACACCAGGCCCTCGGCTTCTCGCTTGACGCTTATGCGATAGTGCCCCTGGCGAGGACCATTCGACAGCGAATAGGTGCGGACCACGGGTTCTTCGATGCCCGCGACTGGAAACTCCAGCGGGAGATGCTGGCCCGCCTGGAAGTCGGGCAACTCACCGCCATCCCGCGATGCGAAGAAGAACGAAACGACGTCTTCTGATTCACGGCGCCGCTCGATGAGGCGGAGCTCGCGAACCATTCCCCTTGGTTCCGTGAACCGAATGGGCAAGACGTTCTGTAGCTCGACAACCTCGTCGATATCGATGATCACCAGGCGCTGGGCGCCGGGATACTCGGCAACAGCCGGCGACTCCCAGTCGATAGTCGCACGCCCGGTCAGCTGCAAAAGCCCGCCGTTCTCGAAGTCGACGAAGGTCACGCCGACGCGCGGATCCATCAGCAGGTTACCAATCGTGTTGAAGTGGTTGTTGCCCGCGTAGTCCGGGAAAACGATTCGCGTCGCGCTGTCTACAGTCACGAAGCCTGCCGGTCCGCCACGGTGAGACGCGTCCATCCCATCACTTTCGGAGCGATGTTCACCCTGATGCCCGCTGCCGATAAAGAATGTATCGGCGCGTCGAATCCAGTCCTGCATCCGCGGATCGAGGCTTGCATGACGCGACGATGTTGACAGTCTTCTGTCGACCTCAACCGGGTACCAGACCCGCTCCGTAATGTACTGCGGACAATTGCCGAAAGCCTGGCCGACTTTGAACGTGAGTTTGCCTGGACCTGACTCGGTGATCGTGCCATTGACTCGATTCCGACGACGCGTATCCAGCTCGATGCCCAGCAACCCAAGCTCGGCGCCGACGCCAATCGAGGATTCGATCGCATCCCCTGGCAGTGCCCCTGCCTCGAAGACCAGGGTGGACTCGTCGGGCGATGTGATGAAGCCGGGATCGCCGGTCAGCAGCGTTACCCACGGTCGTCCGGCATCGTCGCGAGCGGCGGCGACGGCAAACGGTAACTGCTCGTAAAAGTCGCGATGCTGATCGGGCATGTAGCTGCGAATAACTTTTCGGGCCCAGGGCTCAATCGTCTCGCGCACACCCAGCCGTGCCTGGACAGCCTGCTCTCCGGCATGAAACGGGGAAGAGGTCGTAGACATAGCGGTTTCTCCGTTCAGCCCGCGGCGAGTTCGAGACGGATGTTCCCGGGGATTCGGCACATCATATGGCGCAGACCGCTGCTGCCGAGTGCCTCGGGTTCGAACTCGATCTCTGTGTCCTCACGCAGCCCAAGCTCATCGGCCAGTCGCTTGAGACTCGCTGGACCGTCGACGCTTAACGCCAGGTGATGCAGACCGATGTTGCGGCGCCGGTCGAACGGCGTCGCCGTGGAAGGCTCTTCTGCCTGCCACAACGTAATCATGATGCTGCCGTCGCTGACGAATGCGGCCGGGTAGTCCGGGACTTCTCCGACCAGTTCGCTCCCAAGCGCGTCTTCGAAAAATACCCGCGCGTCGGTGAGACTGGGCACGGTGAGCCCGACGTGGTGGGCACCCTGGGTCTTTACGTTGCTCATAGCTGCTGACTCCTGTGTTCGCTTGTTGATGTCGGTAATCAGTGTGCCCACGAACCCGATGTGAATAAATAGACCCAAATTGATAACATTGCTGCAAATAATGGAGTAATCAGTGGACACACTTGCCGCAATGCGAACCTTCGTGGCGATCGTGGACGGCGGCAGCCTGACAGCGGCCGCCGCGGCGCGGGATCGCTCCCAGCCCGCGGTCGTTCGCTCGCTCGCAGCGCTGGAGGAACATCTCGGCACCCGCCTGCTGCAACGTACGACTCGCCGTATGTCGCTGACGCCGGAGGGCAGCGACTATCTGCAGCGCTGTCGCCAGATTCTCAGCGATGTCGACGAAGCGGAACGCGCGGTACGGCAGGATGACGAAGAGCCGCATGGCCCTGTTCGCATAACCGCGCCAGTGCAATTCGGCCAGATGCATGTAGCACCGTCACTGACCCGATTCATAGAAGACCATCAGCGAATCACGGTGGAACTACTGCTACTGGATCGCAACGTTAATCTCGTCGACGAGGGAATCGACCTTGCACTCAGGATCGGGCCGCTGCCCGACTCCGGGCTTATTGCGATGCCGGTCGGTGAAGTGCGCCGGGTGGTGTGTGCGGCCCCCTCCCTGCTCGATCGAACCGGGGTACCGGATGTTCCGCAGCAGCTCTCGGATCTGCCCTGCATCCGGGTAAATAACCTCGCACGTGCCGGTACATGGTCGTTTCGCGATGGGTCGAGTGACGTTGGCGTTAGAGTTGAAGGCCGCTTCAGTTGCAACCAGGTCGCCGCGGCGATCGATGCCTGCGTCGACGGAGCAGGCTTCGGCCAGTTCCTTTCTTACCAGGTTCAGGACCAACTGCGAGACGGTCACCTGAAGCGCGTCCTCTCGGAGTACGAAGTACCGGCACTCCCTGTGAATATTGTTTATTCGGACAGCCGCTTCGCCACTATGCGACAACGAGTCGTGACGCGCTTCCTTAAGGAGCAGCTCCGCGAACGCGTGTTCAGGGCCGACCGCTGACGTTCATCTCGCGAGGAATTCAGCCACTGTCCTCCCGCCTATTCATCCCAGGCGGCGTATTGACAGTATTTCTGATGCGATCCGCCGCAAATGGCCGCAAAGAGCCCGGCAGATCGATGCCGCTCAGGGGGTCTGCAGCGGAAGTTGGAAAACGAATACAGGTACACATCGCCCACTCCAAACAAGCTGAC
>CAZFVT010000160.1:0-7563 GCA_964522355.1 uncultured Woeseiaceae bacterium
GCTCGTTCCGGTAGCGATCACCATTGGCAGACAGCGTCCACCGGGCAGCAACAATAACGGTATCGATGCCCTGCTCACTCACCAGGCGTTCCGCAACCGCGGTGTTGAACACGCGGCAGCTCGTACGCCCCTGCCGATCGATACCCAATAACGGCGCGCAGCCGGTGCGAACGGCGATCAGGCCGCTTTTTCCGTACTCGAGCGCCTTGAGGTGCACCGCGCTCGCCATAGCCAGCGCATGAGAGTCGCCCCACAGCATGAACGTCGGCTCGCCCTCGTCGCCGATCGAGCACAGCTCCGGGTCGTCGTTACGCACTTCACCGAGCTCCTCGCAGGCCTTCCAGTGCGCCCAGCCCGGGTCAGCGGCAACGATTTCCTGCATGCCGCTCGGCAGGTCGCGAGCAGGCATGCCGCCCTGGACGACGACAATCAGGGCCACCCCCATAACAGCGGCTGTAACCGTCCCGGCGCCCACAAAAAGTTTTTGTCGCGAGGCGAAGCGTGCCCGATCCCGAAACGGCGCCTCGACGAATCGCCAGGACAGAGTCGCCAGGATAAACGAGGCGAGCACAACCGCGGTACGTTCGGCGTCGTTAAATTCGTTGATGAGCATCAGCTTGGCGTAGACCACCAGCGGCCAGTGCCAGAGATACAGCGAATAGGAGATCAACCCGACGAACACGAGCGGCCGCCAGCCGAGCGCCCGGCTGAACCAGTGACGGCCCTCACTGCCGGCGTGAATCACGGCCGCCGTACCGAGGGTGGGGAGCGCTGCCGCGATGCCCGGAAACTCGGTCGATGGCGTGTACGCAAAGACGCTGGTCAGCACAGCCGCAAGACCTGCCGTCGCGACCAGGTTGCGGCTCGTCGACGACGCCAGCGCGGGCACGCAGCCTAGCGCGAGCAGGCTGCCGATCAGGAGCTCCCAGGCACGAAACGGAATCAGGAAGAAGCTGGCGGTCGCGTCGACCGGCGTGACGAGAACGCAGGCGATGAACGACAGGCCCGCAATGACCGCCACCGGAAGCACAAAACGGCCGGCGAAGCGGCGGTGAATGAACATCAGGATGAGCGGAAACAGGATGTAGTACTGCTCTTCGACAGCCAGCGACCAGGTATGGAGCAGCGGCTTGGCCTCCGAGGGCCCGTCGAAGTAGCCGGATCCGGCGAAGAAAAAGATGTTTGACGAGAACACCGAAGTCGCCAGCGCGCTCCGGGCCAGCTCCTCGAGCTGCCCCGGAGGCAGCAGAGCGTAGCCGGCCAGCAAGGTGACGACGAGTACGACCGTCAGCGCCGGCAGGATGCGACGCACCCGCCGTTCGTAGAACCGGCCGATGGTGAAGGTCTGCTCGCGTAGCTCACGGGCGATGATGGTCGTAATCAGGAAGCCGGAAATGACAAAAAAGATGTCGACGCCGACATAGCCGCCGCCGAAGGCATCGATACCGACGTGGTAGAACAGGATCGAGAGGACCGCGACCGCGCGTAGTCCGTCGATGTCCGCTCTATAAGCCGGCGTCACGAGGATTCCTGCCCGCGCTGGCGCGCTATGGATCCTGGCTCTTGCGGATGAAGGCCCGCAGTCGGGAGAACGCGGAGTCTTTCTTGTAGCGCCCTTTGGCGATATGACGGATCTGGCAAACGTTCGGAATATCGAGCGGCGTGCCGTGGGTATCAATCAGCCAGCGAAACGCGCGGTCTTCGTAGGTCTTTCGCCAGCGCTCCGCCGGCGTCTGGTAAAGCCTGATTGACTCGCAGTAGCCGCAGGCCCTGGCAATGTCGCCATGGGTAATCTGGTGCGGGCCCTTGGCCTTGTCGCGCTCGCCACCGTAAGGGCTAAAGTCCTCGATGGGTATCTCCAGGACGGCCGGGCCCTTGCGTCCGGCTTCAAGGACTGGATCGTCGTCGGGCAGGAGCGCAGTGCCGAGGCCAATCACCGGAAAGACCAGGGAATCGTCCCGGCCCTGCAGCCGGTCGGCCAGGGTGTCGAGACAGCGCTCATGAAACAGGATGTCGCAGTCGGTAAACCAGATCCAGTCGGCGTTAGTGTTCTTGGCGGCCAGGTTGCGGCCGATACTGCGGCGGAACAGCTGCTCTTTGGGCAGTACCTGCCAGTTCCAGGTTACGCCCTCGATGTCCATAGCGCCAAAGTAGTCGAGCACGGCCTTTACCGCGTCGTCCTCTTCCGCGTAGAACACGGTCATCGTGATATCGAGCTTGGTCGTCGGGTTCTTCACCAGCGAACTGAGCTGGTAGTTCAGGAAGTGGCTGTACCGCCAGCAGTGACTGACGAGTTCCAGGCTCAGGCGCCCCGTCCGCGTCGCCTTCTCTACCGTCGCCGGGTCCGTCTTGCGGAACCAGGCGGCCGGCAACATCCCGCTCGCGGCCAGGCGATAGAAAACACTGGCAACATTTTCACTGAATCCGGGCATCGTTCGGCGGGTTTCCTGGGAAAGGGTCAGGCTGAAGTCTGGGGAGAATGCCGCATGCGCAGGTAGTTCCTGATCTTACGCTGGGCATCGCGCCCGTTCAGAAAGCGACGCAGCCAGTATACCTTCTCGGGGTATCGGCTTCTCGACAGATCCGGCTCCACGCCAACGAGCTGTTGCTCCCACTCGGCGTTCGTCTCGTAGCCGCAGGCGACCAGGTCCGGCGTCATGGATCCGTGCAGCATCTGTTGGCCGATGAGGCGCGGCAGGTTCGAGTGCCAGCGTCCGACGCTGGTCGGCGCGATCGGGCGAACACCGTGCATCGCGGTCTTCGACTTCTCGGACACAGTCGCATACTCGTGATACTCGGTGAACCGATGCAGGCGCTCCAGCCAGGGGAAACGCGACTCGATCTCGGCCTGAATATCGTCGGGCCGTGACACGAAGTCTTCGTAGCGAACTTCGAGAAAGCGTTCATGGCCGTAGCATTGCCGGGCTACCGCGTGCAGGTCGCGCCACAGCCGGATGTTCGAGTAATAGATGCTCTTGTCCTTACCATGGCGACTGACGATGACGTCGCGAGGGTCTCGCATCACGTAGATGACGAAGAACTGCGGGTCGGCAGCCAGCAGCTCGGGCACGTACATCGTGTCCTTCGGCCTTTTGGTCAGCACGGTTTGACCGGCATCGGCGCGCACCAGGTTGAAACGAATCTCGTGATCGTAGTGCTTGTCGATCCGGTAGCAGGTCACCATGGCTTCGTGCAGCAGCGTAGTACCGCTGCGCGGCGAACAGGCGACGATGTGGAGGTGATTGAAGAGTGGCACGCGAGTCCTGCGGTGTGGCTCAGAGCACAGAGGATACGGGAAGGACCGCGACTCAGGCCAGACGCAGGCATCCTGACCGGGGCGCAACGGTAATAAACCTGTCGCCCGCGCGGTCGAAGTCAGCAACGGATTGCCGCAGGACTAAGGAGCTCCCCATGCGAAGGCTCGCGCTCATCATGGCCCTATCAACCCTCATCGGCTCGGCTGCCGCAGCCGACGAACCGCCGGTGATCTTTTCCAGCGGCGATCAGCAGGTCGCACTGATCGAACTCTTTACCTCCGAGGGCTGCAGCAGTTGCCCGCCGGCCGACCGATGGATCAGCCGTCTGAAACGGGACCCGCAGCTTTGGCGAGACTATTTGCCGATCGCCTTCCACGTCGACTACTGGGATTACATCGGCTGGCCGGACCGGTTCGCCAGCGAACGCTGGAGCAACCGACAGCGCGCCTATGCCCGGGAAGGTGGCGTACACACGATCTACACCCCTGGGCTGTTCCTCAATGGCGCCGAGTGGCGAAGCTGGCGAGGACTCGACCGGCCCGACATTCAGTCGAAGCCCGCCGGAGCACTGGTCGTTGAAGTCGACGATTCATCGCTTGCCGTCGCCTTCAACGGTGAGGGCTTTCCGGGCTACGGCGATCTGACCGTCCACGTGGCGCTGCTGGGCATGGGACTGTCGTCAGAGGTTGCGGCCGGCGAGAACCGCGGTCGCCGTTTGGCGCATGACTTTGTGGTGCTCGAGATGGTCAGCAAGCCGCTGGCGAAGCAAGAGCATCGCTACAGCGCCGAGCTGCCGCTACCGGAAAGCGACCTCGAGGCACCGCAGTATGCGCTGGCTGCCTGGGTCTCCGTCGGCGGACGGCAGGCCCCGCTGCAGGCGACCGGAGGACTGTTGCCGGCAGAGAACCGCGTCGCAGGCCGTTAATGAACTTTTGCGGTAGGCTGTAGCTCGAATCAGGTATCCGGGCTGACTTCAGCCTGATCGAACAAGGAGCGCCATGCGCTGGCTGACTCTCTTAGTAGCACTCTTCGCCGGCACTGCGGCCGCCCAGTACATCTGGCATCGCGAGGGCGAGCTGTCGACCGATCCGGCGTCCTACGCTGAGTTCGCCTTCACGCGGGTGATTTTCGACTCCGGCTACCAGGCGCTGCCCGGCCCGGGGAACACCGCGTGGCGGGACTGGCCCGATTCGGACATGCACTTTATTCGCGGCGTACGGCGTTTGACCTCGGTGGAGATTGAGGACCAGAGTCGTGCGCTACGCCTCACCAGCGAGCAGATTTTTGACCGGCCGTGGATCTACGCGTTGGAGGTCGGGACCTGGCTGCTGTCGGACGAAGAGGCAGCCAATCTTCGCGAGTACCTCCTTCGCGGCGGATTCCTGGTCGTCGACGATTTCCACGGCAGCTACCAGTGGTCCGGATTCATGCGCTCCATGCGCAAGGTGTTCCCCGATCGACCGATCGTCGATGTCGACGAGGACGACCCGGTGCTGAACCTGCATTTCGATATCGACACGTCGCTGCCGATCCCCGGCATCATGGCGTTACGCGCGAACACCACCTGGGAGCATGACGGCTACACGCCCACCTGGCGCGGCATCTACGATGACGACGGCCGCCTGATGGTAATCATCAACTTCAACGTCGATCTCGGCGACGCCTGGGAAATGGCCGACCAGCCCTGGTACCCCGAGGAATACACCGCGCGCGCCTACCGCTTCGGCGTCAATTTCGTACTGTATTCCATGACCCACTAGCCCGGCGTCCAGCGGCAGTTGCTATTGCCGCTTGTCGCGAAGCCGCCCGCGGTGTTCCAGCGCGCTGAGAAAGCCGCGCAGCGCCGGGAAGAATTTGCCCGGCACCTCGAAGTGCGGCAGCGCACCGGATTCAAATGCCTGAACCGTCCAGTTATCTCGCGAGGCAGTCCAGTCCGCACCGCGAAAATCCTTGAAGTCGCCGCGGGTCGCGTGGCCCAGCCAGACCGGCATTTCGAGGGATTCGTAGACGTTTCGAATATCCCGGCTGAAGAGCTTGCCGGAGAGAAACGCAAAGGGCGCATTCTCGGCGCCCGGCTGATGCGTCGTCAGGTCATCGTAGGCCGCGAGGCCGGCATCGAAGCTATCCGACCCATAGGTTCGCTTCAGGAAGTAGCGAATCGTTCCGGGGCGCACGAGCTGACGATACAAACCCTGCCTCCACAGCGGAAACTCCAGCACGGCAGACAGGATCGGCATGTTTCGCGTCGCGCCTTTTTCCGCCCTTAGCTTGTCCGAGGAGGACGTAAAGCCCGTCGGCGTTATCAGGCTCAGAGAGCGGAACCTCGTCGGATGCTCCTGGGCGGCACGCGCGAGGAACTCCGAGGTCAGCGAAAGCGCGATGCCATCGACGGGCTGGTCACCGAAGTCCCTGGCGATGACGTTGAGCATGTCGAGGATCGCCTGAACGTAGAGATCGACGTCATAGTCGCGCCGCGATCGATCCGAATGACCGAAACCGGGCAGGTCGGGCGCGTAGACCCGATGCGTCGTCGACAGCACCTCGAAGATCGGCTTCACCTCATAAGCCGAGCCGGCGGCATTGATGCTGTGAAGCACCAGGGCCGGTGGCCCGCCCCCGGCGACGTAATAGCTAAGGCGTCCCGCGCGTTCGTTGACCTCCAGTCGTTCAGCCGAGACGGCGACAGGCAGCGAAATGTTCGAGTTTGAAGTCACAGCGGAGAAACCGGCGAAAATCGACCCCGCACCATACCGCAACGCGACCCCGTGGAGGAATCGCGGCGATACCGTCGCTACTGCCCGGGAATCATGACGTGGGCGAACGCTGTGCCCGGATACATGAGCCAGGGCCGATCAAACTGTCGCTCTTCCGTGATTCCGATCGCGTCGCCCGTGGCATAGGGCATGTAGATGACCGTGAGCAGCATCGCCGTGTCCAGGCTGGGGCCGCGCAGGTTGTAATTGACCGCGAGATCCGGCCAGGCAAGCGACTTGTCTTCGATCTCGGCAACGATCTGCTCATTGACCTTGTCGCCGGTCATGCCGGAGGCAGCAAGTTCGAACCAGCGGCGCGCATAATCGTCGTGCGACTCGTGATAGCACCACACGTCAATGCCCGCCTTGTCCGGATCGTCGGCGCGGCAGAGGATGCCGTTGGTCGAAGCCTTGAGCACAATCTGCTCGCCTTTTTCGAAACGAACGACGCCCGCTCCTGCCTGCAGCGGCGCCGGCAGCGCCAGCAAGGCCTCTGCGATGCGATCGCCTGCATCGTCGCCGATAGCCGCATAAGGCCCGCAAAGCATCGTCATGCCGAGGAGTAAACCTGAGACCCGGAAGCGCATACCTCACCTCTTCAGAACTTGTTGTTGGTCGGTCGCATCATACCGTCAGCAGCGGTTGTTTCCTGCCATTAACTCCTGACAAACTGACCGCATGCATGCCCGCAACACGTTCAAGGCAATGGCGAGCATTGCTCGACGCGCCACCCTGCTCGCCTCGCTCGCGATCCTTGCGACCGGTTGCAGTGATCCGGTCGTCACGCATGAACTGGCAGGACAAACCATGGGCACAACCTACAGTGTCCAGATTGTCAGCCTTCGTTCGATGGCGCCGGATACGGCACTGCGCGATGAGATCTCGGCAACCCTGAGACGAATCGAAGCCCGGCTGTCCACCTACCTGCCCACCTCGGAAGTCAGTCTTTTCAACAACGAGCCGGCGGATCGCTGGTTCCCGGTGGCCTATGAGACCTGTGCGCTGGTCGAGCGAGCGAAGGCCTGGAGCCTCATTACCGACGGCGCATTCGATATCACGGTCGCACCGGTCGTCGACGCCTGGGGATTCGGGCCGGCCGCCGCCCCCGACAGGCTGCCGACCCGCGAGCAAATCGCAGCCCTGATGCCGTCTGTGAGTCATGTGAGACTGGCGACCGACTGCAACCGGCCGGCCATCCTCAAGCTCACCGAAGGCGTAAGGATCGACCTGTCGGGATTCGCCAAGGGCTATGCCGTCGATGCGGTCGCGGAGCTGCTTGATGAAAAAGGCTACGGCGACTACCTGGTCGAGGTGGGCGGCGAGCTGCGTGGCGCCGGCAGAAACGAGCGGCAGCAAGGTTGGCGGATCGCCATCGAGAACCCTGTCGCGGTCGCGGCTGCGCCGGCCGGCATCGTATCGCTGAACAACCAGGCCATGGCCACCTCGGGCGACTATCGCAACTTCCTCGAGTTCGACGACAAGCGCTACTCACACACCATCGATACGATGTCGCATGGGGTTTTGTTCTGGCGATCGATGATGCAATGGGTTGG
>CAZFVT010000161.1:0-7489 GCA_964522355.1 uncultured Woeseiaceae bacterium
TCGAACCCTGGACCGTAGCACCAGGCACAGTAATCCCAGTCCAGCTTCACGCCCCGATCGCAGCGCGGGCAGTTCGCCGGCATGCGCGTCTCCGATCCTCGCGATGGATGATCCACACCGCACCAGGGACAGGCCTGCATGGCTTCGGACACCGGCCCCCCGCAGCGACGACAGTCATGACGCGTATCCAGGGTCTTGCGATAACGCTTCTGGAACTCGCGCCAGCGAACGTGCTTCCACGAAAGGTTTTTCCGGCCGCGATTCCGGGAACCGTTCTGACGCTGGCGCCGAACGCGGGAACGCAGGTCTTCGAACGCTGCGTACATCTGAACGCCGTCGCGAAAGCGCCTTTTCGGATCCATCTGGATCGCGCGCTGCAGGAGATCGACAAACTCGGGACGCACGCGCTGGGTAAGCCGGTCATACCCTTTGAGAGGCCACTCGAATGGCCACTCCGGCAGCTTGCCGGAGAACATGCGGTACAGCACAAGACCGACCGAGAATACGTCTGACTGGAACTTCGGCCGACCCATGGCCTGCTCGGGCGCAATGTAATCAATTGTCCCGGAACCGGATGCCTTCAACGTTCGCAGGACCCGCTTGGCGAAGCCGAAATCAGCCAGGCGCACCTGGTTGTCGGGAAACAGGATGTAATTCTCGGGCTTGATGTCGCAGTGAATAATCCGGTGCTCGTGCGCATGAGCGAGCCCGGCGAGACACTGGTCGGCAAGTGCCAGGGCCCGTGCGGTTGAGATCCGGTGCTCGAGCCGATCGGCGAGCGACTCGACGCCGAGGTCCATAGCGATGACGAAGTGGTCGTCAATGTAGGACGCATTCTGTACCGACAGAATATTCGGGTGATCAAGCCGAACCGCCACCTGCACTTCATGAAGCACGTCGTCGATGTCAGCGACGTCGAGCTTTGGCAGCTTCAGCGCCACACGCCGGTTGTGAATCGTATCGAACGCGCGATAGACATCCGCAAGCGGGCCGGCGGAAAGCCGGCCGAGGATGCGGTACTTACCGAGCTTCTGACGAGTCCTTAGCAACGATCAAGGCTGGCTGGCAGCGAGGCTAAACGACCTCGAAGAGACCTGCAGCGCCCATGCCGCCACCGACGCACATGGTGCAGACGACGAACTTCGCACCTCGGCGCTTACCTTCAATCAGTGCATGCCCGACCATGCGAGCGCCGCTCATGCCGTAGGGATGGCCAATTGAAATCGAGCCTCCGTTGACGTTAAGCAGCTCATCAGGAATGCCGAGGACGTCACGGCAGTAGATCACCTGGACCGCAAACGCCTCGTTGAGCTCCCAGAGGCCCACATCTTCAAGCTTGACGCCGAAACGCTCCAGCAACTTCGGCACGGCAAACACCGGACCTATACCCATCTCGTCAGGCTCGGTGCCGGCGACGGCCATGCCCCGATAAATGCCGAGCGGTTCGATGTTGCTTTTTTCGGCAAGGCTCGAGTCCATGATGACGGTTGCCGACGCGCCGTCGGATAGCTGGCTGGCATTACCAGCCGTAATTGAGCCACCCTCGCGAACGACCTTAAGAGCACTCAGCCCCTCAGCCGTCGTGTCAGGGCGATTGCCTTCGTCCTTATCGAGTTCGACGTCGTGGAAACTGATCTCCTTGGTTTCCCGATCCATCACACCCATGCTCGAAGGCATCGGCACGATCTCGTCGTCGAAACGGCCAGCCTCCTGGGCCGCGGCCGTCCGCTGCTGGCTCTTCAGCGCATACTCATCCTGCTGCTCACGGCTGATTCCATAGCGCTTCGCCACCACTTCTGCCGTATCCAGCATCGGCATGTAGGCATCGGGTGCGGCGGCAAGCACGTTCGGGTCGGCAGCACGAAACTGGTTGTAGTGCTCGTTTTGCACCAGGCTGATGGACTCGACGCCACCACCCACGACGATCGACATCTGGTCGACGAGCACCTGCTTGGCCGCCGTCGCTATCGCCATCATTCCGGAGGCGCACTGACGATCAACGCTCATGCCCGCTATGCTGACCGGCAGACCCGCGGCCAGGGCTGCCTGGCGACCGATGTTCTGCCCGGTCGTACCCTGCTGCATGGCGCAACCCATGACCACGTCGTCGACCTGCTCCGGATCGATGCCTGCGCGACTTACGGCATGCCGAATGGCATGCGCCGCCAGGGTCGGTCCTTCCGTGTTGTTAAATGCGCCGCGGTAGGCACGCCCGATTGGCGTACGCGCGGTCGATACGATGACTGCATCTTTCACGATACTCTCCTCGAATTCGCTGTCGGTGCCGAAAGGCTTTAGTCGAGCTTCAGGCCAAGTTCGGCGGCCGCCCGGCCAAGCACCTTCATGGTCTGCTCTCCACCGGCGCCGAACTCGGCGCGCTCTTCGGAGCCCGCAATTTCTCCCCAGTTGCTCGCGACATGCTCTGCGTCGCAGACATCGGCATTGAGAAACACGCCTGACGTTTCGGCGATGACAACCCGCGAGAAAACGCCGGCGCCCGCGGCAATGATTTGCCGTGTGGGGGCATCTTCGCTGGCCATGAAGACCACGGCGGGAGTCACCGCCTCGGGCTGCAGTAATTTAAGAACATGCTCCGGCATCAGATCCTCGGTCATGCGGGTCGCCGCAATCGGCGCCAGCGAATTGACGTGGATGCCGTATTTGCCACCTTCAAGCGCCAGCGTGTTCATCAGGCCGACAACGCCAAGCTTGGCAGCACCGTAGTTGCTCTGGCCGAAGTTGCCGTAGATTCCGCTGGAGGACGTGGTCATGACGATGCGGCCATACTGCCGCTCGCGCATACCCTCCCATACCGCCTTGCTGCAGTTGACCGAGCCCATAAGGTGCACGTCGGTCACGAGGCGGAAGTCATCGAGTTCCATCTTGGCGAACGTCTTGTCCCGCAAAATGCCTGCGTTGTTGACCAACACATCAACCCGGCCCCAGCGATCGACGGCCTCGCCAACCATCGCTTCGACCTGCCCCATGTCGGTCACGTTGGCACCGTTTGCAATCGCCTCCCCGCCCGACGCCCTGATGAGCTCGGCGACCTCTTCCGCTGCGGCCGAAGACGCGCCGCTGCCATCACGCGCGCCGCCAAGATCGTTAACAACGACCTTCGCGCCGCGCTTGCCAAACTCCAGCGCGTGGCTGCGCCCAAGACCGTTGCCGGCGCCGGTAACTATGACTACCTGTTCGTCAAACCTGATCGACACATTCTTTCCTCTGTTGGACTTGCCGGGCGCCGCGCAACCTTGCGCCGGGCCCGGATAAAGGGCAGCTAGTGTAACGGGTTTGGCTGCGCAGAAAAGGACCCGACCGTGCAGCCTCGGGTTTGCGCGGCCGATACATCAAACTGTCACCAAACCTTAAGGCTGCGGTCAAAAAATTCCCTTAACGTTTTCATCGCCCTAACGAGTCTTCGTCGATACTGGGAGTAGAGATGACGTTAAGCTACCGGACGGTCTGGATTTCTGACGTTCACCTGGGCACACCCGCCTGTCGCGCAGATGACCTGTTGGAGTTTCTCGGCCAGGTTGAGGCCGACCGGCTGTTCCTCGTCGGCGATATCATTGACCTTGAGCGGATGAAGTCTCGACCCTGGTTCCCGGACGCGCACCGACGAGTGATTGGACGGCTAATCGAGATGTCGAACTCGGGCACCGAAATCCTGTACGTTCCCGGCAATCATGACCATGAATTTCGCCAGCTAACCGGACGAGAAATTTTCGGCATCCCGATCCTGAATGAAGCCGTACACGAAACTGCCGACGGTCGACGTATGCTGGTCACCCACGGCGACGTGCTGGACGCAGAGATTCGGCAAGGCACCAACCTGGACGCATTCGGCGCCGCGGCCTATGGCTTGATGATGCGCCTCGATGTCCTGGTGAACGATTTTCGTCATCGCCTCGGGCAGGATCACCTGTCACTTGCCGCGAGGGTAAAAGACCGCATTGCGAAAGCGCAGGCCTACATACAACGCTTCGAACAGGTCGCCGCCAACTACGCTGACCGACGCGGTTTCGACGGCATCATCTGCGGCCACATTCACCGGCCCAGAGTTCGGACGATCGGCGATGTGATTTATGCCAATGACGGCGACTGGGTTGAGCACCGTACCGCTCTTGCCGAAAGGCACGACGGCGCGCTTCACCTGCTGAGCTTTGATCGGGAAGCAATCACGACCGAATCCTTCGAGGCCGATTCTCCGCTGGCGGCCTGAACATCGGACGACCGACAATCATTTTCTTACGCCGTGTGCCGCTGCGCCGACAGGTAGTGAGCGCAACTTCCTCGGTGCCTGCGCCAGCGCCGGGGCAGCCGGAGTGGCTCCGCCGCTATACTAATCCTTGTTACAAGTAATCAGGACTACTTCATGGGAAAACCCGGGAATACGGGCCTCAAGCGAATCTGGCGGGCGACGGGATACTCGATCCAGGGTTTCACTCACGCTTGGCGGTACGAATCGGCATTTCGCCAGGAGGTGGCGCTTTCGATCGTGTTGTTCCCGGCCGCCTTGTGGCTGGGTAGAGGGCCGGTCGAACAGGTTCTCCTGATCGGTAGCTGCCTGGCGGTGCTGGTCGTCGAGCTGCTGAATTCTGCTGTGGAAGCGGCCATTGACCGTCACGGGGACGAAATCAACGAACTGTCCGGCCGCGCCAAAGACCTGGGTTCAGCGGCGGTAATGCTCAGTCTTTTTATGGTTGCCGGAATCTGGTCAGCCGTCGCCTGGGAACGATTCGGCTGACGTTGTCGCTGGTTACGGGATAAGGGTCTGGCTGATGGTTGCGATACCCGCACCCAGCGCTGCGCCGACGAGAACATCGCTGGGATAGTGCAGGCCGAGTACAACCCGGGACAGCGCTACAAGAATCGCAAACGGGGCGCACAGGAAGATTAACAGCGGCTCGACCTGCGCGAACATGATGGTGAACGATACCGCGTGCAGGGTATGGCCGGACGGAAAGCTGTAGCGGTCGAGCGGTGCCGTACCGCAGTTGATCGAACCGTTGTACACAAATGGCCGCTCGCGAACGAGCGTACCTTTAAGCAGTTTATAGACGGCGAGGCCAGCACCCCCCGTCAGCAAAATCTGCAGGAGCTCAGGACCGGCTGACGCTCCCTGGAGCAAGACCAGGAGAAGCGCTGCGAATACCCAGAAGTACCCGTCGCCGAGCTTACTGATGACGGCGAAGAACGAACGGACTGACGCACGCCGCCCGATCCGGTTGATCCTCAGACAGAGCCCGATTTCAGCGTCATCCAGGTAGTCGATTACAGCAGCCACTCGCGTCTCCGCAGGTCCAGTTTTGCGAAGTATGGGTGGCTGGCAAGTCAGTCTATTGACGAGCGGATGACGTAACCGTGAACAATTAGCGAACGTTGTAAGATTTCGTTCTCAATACTGTCATCCTAACTTCGCTGTACCGTAATCGGACCTTCACGATGCCAGCCGACCATGCACGGCCATGCGAATCGCTATCGCAACCGACGCTTGGTCACCGCAGGTCAATGGCGTTGTTACCACGCTGAAACGTACTCGCGATGAGCTGCGCGCGCAGGGCCACGAGGTGCTCGTGATCAGCCCGGAGGGGCGTCGCACATTCCCCTGCCCGACCTACCCCGAGATTCGTCTGGCCCTTTTCCAGGGGCGGGCCATTCGCAGAGAGCTTGAAGCGTTCGCACCGGACTGCGTGCACATCGCGACGGAGGGAACCATCGGTCTCGCGGTACGACGCCATTGCCTGAAGAAACACTTACGTTTCACGACGGCTTATCACACCCAGTTTCCGGAATACGGGCCCGAATTCCCATTCCCATATCATGGACGGCGGCGATCCTGCGATGGTTTCATCGGCCCGCTGTGCGCACGATGGTGCCAACGGAGAGCATCCGCAGTCTGCTGATCTCAAGACGGTTCGAGCATGTGGTTATCTGGACGCGCGGCGTCGATACGATGTGTTTTCGACCGGAACCCAGGCATGCCTATGACCTGCAGCGCCCCATCTGGGTCTACGTCGGTCGCGTTGCGGTGGAGAAGAACATCGAAGCATTCCTCGAGACGCCTTTGCCAGGCACCAAAGTGATCATCGGTGACGGTCCCGACCGTGAACGCCTCGCGTCGTCCTATCCGGACTGCGAGTTCGCCGGCTACCGGTTCGGCTCAGAGCTTGCAGAACGGCTGGCCGGCGGTGACGTGTTCGTGTTTCCCTCGCGAACGGACACCTTTGGCCTGGTCATGCTCGAGGGAATGGCCTGCGGACTGCCGGTCGCCGCCTACCCGGTTACGGGACCTGTCGATGTGGTGAAGGACGGCGTCACCGGTGCACTGGATGAGGATCTTGGCGAAGCCTGCCGCCGAGCTTTAGCGCTCGATCGAGAGGACTGTCGACGCTATGCGGAGAGCCGCAGCTGGACGCATTCGACCAACCAGTTTCTGACAAACCTGGCGCCGCAGGACGCCAGCGATGCACTCAGTGTCCCGTCAGCCGGCTCCGCCGACGCGTGATACGGCCGCCTGCCAGCCGGCATAGAGCCGGTCGCGAGACGCCAGGTCCATGGACGGTTCGAACCGGGACTCCAGCGACCAGAGTTCTGCGACCTCATCCAGCGAGTTAATCAAACCGGCCTGGAGTGCTGCGAGGTAAGCCGCCCCTGCCACCGTGGATTCCGCATACGCCGGACGCTCAATGGCCGTCTGCAGCACGTCGGCGAGGAACCTCAGGAACCAGTTGTTGGCAACCATGCCACCATCCACGCGAATCACCGATGGCTTAACGCCGTCGTCGGTCATCGCTCGCAGCAGGTCGCAGGTCTGATAGGCGATTGACTGCAAGGTGGCTGTAACCACCTGGTCACGGCCGCTGTCGCGCGTCAGACCAAGAATGGCGCCGCGCGCGTCCGGGTCCCAATACGGCGCGCCGAGGCCGGTGAATGCGGGTACGACATAGACGGACTCGACAACGCCCGTCGCCTCAGCTATGCCTTCGGTATCCGCTGCATGGTTAACCAGGCGAAGCTCGTCACGCAGCCACTGAATGGCCGAGCCGGCAACGAAGATGCTGCCTTCGAGACCATAGGTCGTCTCACCGCCGATGCGGTAAGCGATCGTCGTCAGTAGCTGGTTGTCGGAGGCCAGCGGCTCTGGCCCGGTATTGGTGATGACGAAACAGCCGGTGCCGTAGGTGCTTTTTGTCGCGCCGAGCTCGAAACCGCTCTGGCCAATCAGCGCCGCCTGCTGGTCGCCGGCGACGCCACCGATGGGAACGCCGGCCAGCGGGAACTGATCGTCCGTAGTGCCAAAATCCGCTGCGCAGTCCCGCACCTCCGGCAACATGGACGCCGGGATTCCGAACAGCTCGAGCAGCTCGGCATCCCAGCGATTCTCGTGGATGTTGTACATCAGCGTGCGCGAGGCGTTGGTGGCATCGGTGACGTGCGACCTGCCGCCGGTCATGCGCGAGAGCAAGAACGAGTCAATCGTGCC
>CAZFVT010000162.1:0-7477 GCA_964522355.1 uncultured Woeseiaceae bacterium
AGGCTCTGGCCGTGCTTCGCGAGCTGGGCATCGATGACGATGCCGAGCACGTCAATCCCAACGGCGGGGCAATAGCGCTGGGCCACCCATTAGGTATGTCCGGCGCGAGGCTGGTGCTGACCGCTGCGAGAGAACTCAATCGCCGCGGCGGGCGCTACGCGCTTTGCACCATGTGCATTGGCCTAGGGCAGGGCATCGCAATGATTCTGGAGAACGCAAAATGAGCACGGACACGCCACGGACGGAATTCAGCAAGTCGCTGCAGCACCTCGCCGAACGCATGCGTTCGCGACGGACCGTGAAGGTGTTTCTGCAGCAACCGGTCAGCCAGTCGCTGGTGCTTGAAGCCATCGAGGTCGCTCGATGGGCGCCGAATCATCACCTGACAGAGCCCTGGCACTTCTATCTGCTTGGCGATGAGGCCATCCGCAAGAGCATCGACCTCATTCGCGAGATCGTGACAGAGCGAAAAGACGAGAAGATGGGCGAGTTCAAGGCGGCCGATGCGGCCAAACGCCCTGGCTGGGTGGTTGTTACCTGTCGCAGGAGTGACGACGAGCTGACCGAGCGCGAGGACTACGCGAGCGTCGCCTGCGCGATTCAGAACTTCACCCTGTACCTGTCGGAGGCGGGCGTTGCCTCAAAATGGTCGACCGGGCCGATTACCCGCGATTCGCGCTACTACCAGGCGCTGGGCATCAACGAGGAAGTGGAATTCATCGTCGGCCTGATGTGGTATGGCTATCCGAAGATAACGCCGACCCAGCAGCGCAAGGACGTCGCCGAGATCGTCACCGAACTGGACTAGCTTCGCGTTACCGCCGGCGGAGAATGAGTCCGTGGGACAGGAACACGAGCAGCGTCACGATGCCAAAGCAGCCGATCAGGATCACGGACGTTCGTACCGTGCCATCGTAGATCAGCCCCGCAACCACTGCACTGCCCGATGCCAGGATGTTCTGCAGCGCGCCTATCAATGAGGCTGACACGCCGGCGATATGCGGTACCGGATCGAGCGCGATGGCTGTCGCGTTGGCGCCAAGAAAACTGACGCCGAACATGTAAAGGCAGACGCAGCCCCAAAGCCACCAGAAGTTTGCTTCGCCCAGCCAGGCAATCAGCAGCAGCTGCATCGACGCCGTACCAATAATGACGGTGCCAGCGCCGATCAGCTGCAGGGTATTGAGCCGATACAACAGTTTTCGGTTAATCATTGAGCCCAGCAGGATCGACAGGCCCGCCATCGCGAACAGGAGTCCGAACTGCTGCGGCGTATAGCCATAGATTTCGATTATCAACGCCGGGGCGCTGCTGATCAGCGGCATAAATCCCATCGCTGGCAGGACGATCATCAGGCAGCCCAGAAGACTGCGGCGATGCGAGAAAAACTCGGTGCAGCTGTTCCAGAGTTGGCGGAACAGGCGCTGGTCCTTCGATGGCCTGCCCGTTTCGCTCAGCCCGAGCAGGACGGCTGCAAAGACGATGCCGCCAAACACCGTAATGGCGATGAAGGGTGCTCGCCAGCCAATGTGAGTAACCAGGTAGCCGCCAACGATCGGTGCGAGCATCGGCGCGGCGGTAAATATCATCACCATGATGGAGAGCATGCGCGCCGCTTCTTCGCCGGAGGCAATGTCACGGACGATGGCTCGCGCGACAACGATACCGACGGAGGCGCCGAGGCCCTGCGCAAGTCGTGCTGCCAGCATCGTCTCGATACTGGGCGCGATCGCAGTAAGAATGCCGGCAATGGTAAAGAGCCCCAGGCCGAAGCGGATGACCGGCAAACGGCCTACCCGGTCGGACATCAGGCCGGCCGGTAGCTGGCCGAGGCCAATGCCGAGTATGAACACACCGATGATCTGCTGCGCTGCGGACACTGTGCTGTTGAGTGCGGGCGCCATCTCGGGAATGCTGGCGAGACTCATATCCACCGTGACGGCACCGAGGCCGGTGAGCAGCCCCAGGACCAGGACATACCGGCGCTTGGTGGACGAATCGAGTGTCATGTTGTGGCGTGCAGCTTGAGCGACATGGGATTGTGACACCAAGAATAGCGGCGGCCACGGATTCGCGACAGCGGCATGACCGCTACCCGTGCCATGGCCGTTGCCGTCCGCGAGAGGATCGCCGTCACGCGGAGTGCACGTATTCCGGATCGAACTCACCCGGCGCGGCTATATGAGTGAAGCCACCCTGCGTTATGATCCGGCCAACGCCGCAAAGCTGACCGGAATACCTGAAGCCATGCTGCGGGTTTCCTTCGAGGGCGGCCTCGAATCCAGATAGAAGGGCAATCCAACATGACGTCGAAGAAACGCGGGCTCCATGAACTCTATGCCGAAGACCCGATCGCGGCCGACGAGCAGCTTTGGGGACGGAAATCCGAGCCGACATCGCGACGCGGCTTCCTGAAGGGTTCGGGCCTTGCGGCGATGAGCGCGGCGGTCGGCGCGGCAATTCCCTTCGCCGAGTTCATGCCGGCCGGTTTGATTCCGGCGGCGCTGGCGCAAAGCGCAGACGAGTTCGCCATCGAAGGCAAGGACGGCCTGACGGTGCTGAATGATCGACCGATCAACGCCGAAACGCCGGCGCACCTGCTGGATGATCGAATTACGCCCGCATCGAGATTATTCGTCCGCAACAACGGCATCCCTCCCGCGGTCACCGGCGCAACGCCCGACAACTGGACGCTCGAGGTCACCGGCGAGGCCTGCGGCAATCCGACCCGTTTTTCCGTCGCCGAACTTCAGCAGAACTTCGACCACCACACCCTGCAGCTGCAGATCGAGTGTGGCGGAAACGGTCGCTCGGAGTTTTATCCCCCGGCCCGGGGCAACCAGTGGACCACCGGCGCGATCGGCTGCCCTGAATGGACGGGCGTTCGGCTGAAGGACGTACTGCGCGCCTGCGGTATGACCGACGATGCCATTTACGTTGGCTATGAAGGTGCGGACCGCCACCTGTCGGGCGATCCGGAGAAGCGACCTATCTCCCGCGGTGTGCCTGTCTTCAAGGCGATGGAAAACGAATCGATGATCGTCTGGGCGATGAACGGCGAACCGTTGCCACTGCTGCACGGCGCGCCACTGAGAATGCTCTGTGCCGGCTGGCCAGCCTCGGTGAGTGGCAAGTGGCTCAACAAGCTGTTGATTCGCGATCGCGTCCACGACGGCGAGAAAATGCTGGGCCAGTCTTACCGCGTACCCTGCAAGCCCGTTGCGCCCGGCACCGCCGTCGCCGATGAAGACATGTGCATCATTGAATCGATGCCGGTGAAATCCATGATCACGTTTCCGCGCTCCGGAGCCACTACCCGCATGGGCGTGCCGTTTCCGGTTCGTGGCCATGCCTGGGCAGGCGATCGTCGCGTCCGGCGCGTCAGCACGTCGATCGACTTCGGCGCGAGCTGGCAGCGCGCGCGCCTCGAACGACCAGCCAATCGCCTTGCCTGGCAGCACTTCACGGCGGAAGTCAGTTTCCCCGGCGATGGTTACTACGAGATCTGGGCGCGCGCCGAGGATGACGAGGGCGTAGCGCAGCCGATGGTGCTCCCGGGCTGGAACCCACGCGGCTACCTGAATAACGCCTGTCACCGGGTTGCCGTGCAGGTGCAGGCCTGATGCGTCGCGTCGTCGCCGCGACCGTCATCCTGATCGTCTCCGCCGCTGCGCTTGCGGAGGTCGATGAGGCCACGGGCCTGGAGATTGCGCCGGGCTGGGAGCAGGTGAGGGCGCACTGCGGCGGTTGCCATTCGCACAAGCTGGTCACTGGCCAGCGCGCCGACCGACAAACCTGGCTCGACATGATTCGCTGGATGCAGGAATCGCAGAACCTCTGGCAGTTCGACCCGGCGACGGAGAACGCCATACTCGATTACCTGGCGGCCAACTATCCGCCGCAGCCAAATCGACGACGCGCGCCAATTCCGCCGAGACTGATGCCGGCAAAGCCGGTTGCGGACAGCGAAATCTGACGGCGCCGGGTTCAGCTGGCCTTCAGCATGCGGATACCAGAATCACGGGCTTTGGGGCCCGAACACGGCCTGTTGTAGACTTCTGCCCACGACTTTGGGGCGGATACCCATTTACTCACTTCTGGAGGGTTCTCCAATGACAGTGCTTAAACGTTTTATTGGTGTAGTTCTTGCGGCCGCGGTCCTCGCGGTGCCCACGGCGGCTTTTTCAGCGTCTGCTGCAAAGATTGACGAAGGCGTCGACGAAGCGCTGGCGACCTTTCGCAAAGACATTGATGGCTCCGGTGAATTCCTGAGCGCCGCCAAAGGTATTCTCGTATTTCCGCGCGTCATCAAGGTTGGTATCGGCGTTGGCGGCGAGGGCGGTGAGGGTGCGCTGCGGATCGGCGGCAAAACCGTCGACTACTACAATACCTTTGCGGGCTCGGTCGGTTTCCAGCTTGGCGCGCAGGCCAAGTCGATCGTCATCGCCTTTATGTCACAGCAAGCGCTGGATGACTTCCGCAACAGCAAGGGCTGGAAGGTTGGTGTCGACGGATCGGTCGCCGTCATCGACATAGGCGCCGGTAAGGCGATCGACACGGGCAACATCAAAGACCCGGTGGTTGGCTTCATCTTCAACTCCAAGGGCCTCATGTACAACCTGACGCTCGAAGGCTCGAAGATCACCAAGATCGACAAGGACTAGCGCGCGTCGATCGCCATGCGCATCACCTGTTTTAGCGTCACGGCCGCCTTATTGGCGGCCGCGTCGTTTGCCGAGGCGCAAACGATGTTCGAGCTGTCGGAGGCGTCCATTGATGAGGTTACGGCGGCCATCGCGAGCGGCGACGTGACGGCGCGTGAGATCGCTGAGGCGGCGTTGGCCCGGATCGAGGCCTATGACAAGGCCGGGCCGGCGATCAATTCCATTATTCGCATCAATTCGGCCGCGCTGGAGCGCGCCGATGCGCTTGACCGGCAGTTCGCCGCTGACGGGCTGGTTGGCCCGCTGCATGGCGTTCCGATCATCGTCAAGGACAACTACGATACCCACGATATGCCGACCAGTGCGGGCTCGCTGTCGCTGATCGACTCGCAGCCCCCGGACGATGCCTGGCAGGTGGCGAAGCTGCGGGCCGCGGGCGCCATAGTTATTGCAAAGTCCAACATGGCCGAGTTCGCTTTCTCGCCTTACCACACCGTTGGCTCGGGACTGCCCGGGCACACGCGAAACCCGTACGCTCTGAATCGCGTGCCGGCCGGCTCAAGTGGCGGCACCGGGGCCGCTGTAGCCGCGAGCTTCGGCGTCGTCGGTCTCGGCACCGATACCGGCAACTCGATACGCGGGCCGTCCTCGCACAATGCGCTGGTCGGAATTCGCTCGACGATCGGCCTCACCAGCCGTGACGGCATCATTCCGCTCTACCTCGATCACGACGTCGGCGGCCCGATGGCGAAGACGGTGCGCGATGCGGCCATCATCCTGACGGTCATTGCGGGCCCCGATCCCGCGGACCCGGCAACCGCAGAGGCGGCAAATCATCGACACGGCGACTACCGGCAGTACCTGGAGTCTGATGCGCTCGACGGCGCGAGGCTCGGCGTCATGCGACAGCTTTCCGATCGCGACGGGGCGGATACGGAGGTCCTGGCGGCATTCAATGTCGCGCTGGACGACCTGCGCTCCGCGGGAGCAACCGTTATCGACAACCTTGAGTTGGCGGAGCTTGACGGCCTGGTGCCGCCCGTCGCAGGCGAAGGATTCGTCGTCTGGTGCGAGCGCTTCAAGTTCGATCTTGAAGCCTATCTCGACACTGTCGGTGATGGCGCGACAGTCCGGTCACTGCAGGACATTGTCGACTCCGGTGACTTTCACCCCAGCGTTGCTGGCGGTCTCAGCGGTTCCCTCGACGAAACGCCGCCGGACGAGAGCGAAGACTGCGCGCTCGCCGCAAGGAATCGCGACCAGCTTCGCGTGAGCGTTCGTGCGCTCATGGCCGAGCACCGACTGGATGCGCTGGTGTACCCGACCTGGAGCAATCCGCCGCGACTGATTGGCGACATGAATACGCCGCATGGCGACAACAGCCAGCACCTGTCGCCGCACACGGGTTTTCCGGCGATTACCGTACCGATGGGCTACGTCGGTGACGCCCTGCCGACCGGCCTCCAGTTCCTCGGCGACGCCTGGTCGGAACCGCAACTCATCGCGCTTGCCTATGCCTATGAGCAGGCGACCGGCCACAGGCGCCCGCCGGCTTCGACGCCGGCACTGGATTAGGCGACAAGAGCCTGTCGGCGCCCGCCTTCCTCGCGCGCCAGGGAAAGCTCGCTGCCAGAAACGCATCCCTCTGCGGACTCGTTCATACTAATGCCTAACTTGGTTGTTGGGGTTTGACGCGATGTCAGAAGCGCAGGGCGCCCGATTTCGTTTGTACTACTGGCCGATCCCCTTTCGCGGCGCGTTTGTCAGCTATCTTTTTGCCTTTCGCGACGTGCCCCTGGCCCAGGTGTCGAGCTTCGAGGCGATCGGCAAGCTGAAGAGCCTGCCACCTGAAGAGCAGGGCATACCGTTCATGGGCCCACCCGTGCTCGAGGACCTCGAGGCCGGGCTCACCTTGAGCCAGATGCCGGCCATCGTGCTTTACGTATCGAAGGAACTCGACCTGCTGCCCGAGCAACCCGTCGATCAGGCGATCGCCATGAAGGTCCTCATGGATTGCAACGACTTGCTGATGGAGATCTGTCGCTACAACGGCTCGATGATGTGGGAGCGCGAAGCCTGGCTGGAGTTTCGCGGCAAACGTCTGCCGCACTGGCTGTCCGTTTTCGAGGAGTCGCTGGCGAGGGGCCATTTCAGTGGCAAGCAAAGCAGCTACGCGGACATCGCGGTATTTGCGCTGTTCGTCAACATGATGCGCTGCCTGCCGGAGCTCGAATCTGATGTGCGGGATCATGCGCCGGGCGTGCACGCGCATTGCCACCGCATCGGGCTGACCCCGTCACTTGCGGCAAAAGTTGCTCAGGACGACGAGGAATTCGGCGATCTTTATTGCGGCGGCCAGATCGAGGCCTCGATCCGCGAGATGCTAACGCTGGACGCGGCCTAGCTCTGGATTCGCTCGCTCCCTGAGTACACGTTGTAGCCGTCCCCACGAAGAAAACCGACCAGCGTCAGTGAATACTCTTGTGCCAGCTCGACGGCCAGACTGGATGGCGCGCTGACGGCAGCGAGCATCGGTATCCCGGCAACCAGCGCTTTCTGCATCAGCTCAAAGCTGGCCCGGCCGGAGACCAGGATGCCCAGATCACTGGCGGGCAACCGGCCGTCGCTGAGCAGGGCGCCAACCACCTTGTCCACCGCATTGTGCCGACCGACGTCTTCGCGAACGATCAAGAGTTCGCCCTGCGCATCGAAGGCGGCCGCGGCGTGCAGCCCGCCGGTGTGCTCAAACACCGCCTGATTGTCCCGCAGACTTGCCGGGAGACCGATGAGCCGCTCCGTAGAGAAAGAGTGTA
>CAZFVT010000163.1:0-7471 GCA_964522355.1 uncultured Woeseiaceae bacterium
TGCCGCTCGGCTACGGCCAGACGAACGACGCGAGCCGATCGAAGGAACCGGTCGCCCTGTGACGGCCGGCGTAGAGAGGAGAGACCAGCCAATGAGAAAAACTGTCCCTGGACTAAGCCTGCTGGTTGCCATCGGCGTTCTGGCGACACCACTCGCGGGCTCCGCGAATGAGGCTCAGATGGAGCAACTGTCTGCGCTTATGGCCGGCAGCTTCGACAACCAGCCCGCTATCGATGCCGGCGAGGTGGAAGCGAGCGAATTTCTGTCGGATCGCCGACACCGGATTGATGCACCCGCGCTGGGCGACACCGTCTTCTACCTGCAGCTCAATCGCGGCGAAGACCACGCCCTTTACCGCCAGCGCATTCTCGTCCTGGAGTGGGACGACAACGAGGAAGCGATCCGGCAGACGGCCTACCTGATCAACGATGCGCCCGCTTTCGAAGACGCGCTGCCCACCAGTGACGTATTCGATGACCTGGGACCGGGTGACGTCGAGCGCATGTCGGACGGCGGCTGCGAGCAGTATTGGCGGCCGGTCCCGGATGGATTTCGCGGCCATGTCGACCCGGCAAACTGCCGGATCATCTCGAGCCGAACCGGCAACCCGCGGCGTATCGAAGCGCTGACGATTCTGACCGCTTCGACCCTCGACCTTGCCGAGCGGGGCTTCGACGACGACGGTAATCATCTGTTCGGTTCGGCCCCGGACGAAACGATGCAGCTCACCCGGACGCAGCCGACGGCAGTGCTCCGTTCAAGCAGCTTTGTCACCCGGGACCTGGACGCCTCGGTGGCCTTTTACACCACCTACCTTGGCTACAAGGAGCTGGGCCGCTCGGAGGTAACCGCCGACAAGTCACGCCAGGTGGTAGGCGCAACCCGCCCGGGCACGGTGCGCTACGTCAGCCTGGCACCGGCGGCCTGGAGCCGCGAAGACAGCAGCTATGCCGGCATCAGCTTCATGGGAATTACGGACGCGGAAGGTTCGCCGTTTGACCAGGACGGATCCCGTCCCTCGAGAGCCGGCGAGCTGGTGCTCGCGCACCGGGTCAGCAATATCGATGAGATTGCTCGCCGCATGGCGGCCGCCGGCGTACCGATCGTTGCACCCCTCGGCCTGTCGGGCTCGGGCCGCTCCCGGTCGATGGCGGTACTCGATCCGAACGGCACTCGGGTCGAGATGTACGAATACTAGAACGTGCTCTTCGCCGTTATCGCGATGAGAACGATCGCGGTGAGCGATCCTGATAACAATAGCAATGATGTGGAGTAACAGAACATGCCTGTAATGGAGACCTCCGAATTGACCCCGCGCCAGTACTGGGAGCAGGTCAAGGCTAACCCGAACCGGGCCAAGTTCGGCTTTGGCGAAAAAGCCGCCATCATCAACATCGATTTGCAGCGGGCGTATACGGACACGGACACCTTCAAGACGGCCTACCAGACGGACCCGAACCAGCTCGACTACATCAACCGGCTGTCCGCGCTGGCGCGTTCCAAGAACATGCCGGTCATCTGGACCTACGTCGCCTACATGGACAACGCGGACGATGCCGGCGCCTGGGGCACACGCACCAACACGCCGGACTCGTTGCAGAACATCAAGGAGGGTGACGAGCGGGCCGAACTCGATCCGCGCCTCGAGATCGACGCCTCGCGCGATGCCGTCATCAACAAGCGGATGGCGAGCGTCTTTCACGATACCTTGATCCCATCGCTGCTCGTCTGGCACAAGGTGGATACCGTGATCCTGACGGGAGGCAGCACCTCAGGCTGCATCCGCGCGTCCTGCGTGGCGTCGCTGTCGACCGGCTATCGCACCATCGTCCCGGAGGAATGCGTGGCCGACAAACACGAGATTCCGCATTTCGCGAATCTCTGCGACATGATGCTGAAGTACGCGGACGTCGAGCCGGTGGACCACGTAAGGGACTGGCTGACCGCGCATCCAGGCTGCGAGCCGATCCGCAAAGCTCGAGGCTGCGAGTTTTGAATCGGCCCGAAGCGTCGCGGAGTCTCACGACATGAAAGAAGATCCCGGTCTTTACGACTACTGGCCCTACGAGAACCGGCCGAAGATTCGCTGGCCAAAAGATGCGCGCCTCGCGTTCTGGGTGGCGCCGAACATCGAATTCTACGAACTCGATCCGGCCGTGAATCCGCACCGCCAGGCGTGGCCGAAGCCTTCGCCGGACGTGTCCGGCTACGCGACCCGCGATTACGGCAACCGGGTAGGACACATGCGCATGATGCGTGTGCTCGACAAGTACGGCGTTCGCGGATCCATCTCGCTCTCGACGGCGCTCTGCGAGCACCATCCCGAGATCATTGAGATGTGCAAGGAACGTGACTGGGAGTTTTTCAGCCACGGCATCTACAACACACGCTATACCTACGGTATGGACGAGGCCCAGGAAAAGGCCATGATCGAGGACGCCGTCGATACGATTCGCAAGGCGACGGGCCAGGACTGCGCAGGCTATCTCGCACCAGCCCTGACCCACAGCGAGATCACCCTCGACCTGTTTGCTGAAGCCGGCGGCATCTATACCTGCGATTTGTTTCACGACGACCAGCCGACGCCAATAAAGGTACGTTCCGGGAAACGCTTTGTCTCCGTGCCGTATTCACTGGAGATGAACGACACCATTGTTTATGTCGTCAACAAGATCGAACCGAGACGCTACGGCGACATGATCAAGGCCAACTTTGACCGTCTGTATGCCGAGGGCGCGGAGAACGGCGTGGTCATGTGCATTCCGCTGCATGCCTACCAGGTCAGCCACCCCCATCGACTGAAGGCCTTCGAAGAGGCGCTCGAGTACATCACCGGGCATTCCGACGTATGGGTCACGACCGGCCGCGAGATCGCCGAGTACTATCTCGACAACTGCTACGACGCGGCGGTTGCCGATATCGCGGAAAGAGGAGTCTCGTAATGCCTCTGGACAAGTCCTACCTTGAGTATCCGCATCGCAGCTACGGCATGGACCACGATCACTATGACTGGTCGATGCTCACTGACCGCCCGAAGATCAGCTGGCCAGGCGACAGCAAGCTGGCGCTGTGGGTCAACGTTGCACTGCAGTACTTTCCGCTCGACCAGGAGGGCAAACCCTTCAAGCCGCCCGGCGGCATGACGACGGCCTATCCGGACCTGCGACACTACACCCTGCGCGAGTATGGCAACCGCGTCGGCATCTATCGCGTCCTCAAGGCGCTGGACCGCTACAACGTCAAAGCCTCCTTCGCGATCAACAGCCGCCTGGTTGAACGTTACCCCTATCTTGTTCGAAGAATCGTCGAACGCGGCGATGAGATTCTTTGCCACGGCTGGGATATGGATACGCCGCATTACGGCGGCATGGACAAAGGGGAGGAAGCGGACGTGATCGGGCGCTCGCTGGCAGTCCTGCGCGAAGCAAGCGGCCAGGCCGTCACCGGTTGGCTGAGCCCCGGGAAATCGCAGAGCGCCAACACGCCTGAGCTTCTGACATCGAACGGCATCGACTACATGTGCGACTGGATCAACGACGATATGCCCTACCCGTTTCGAACGCCGGCCGGTCCCATGACGGCGATGCCGCTTTCAACGGAGCTCGAGGATCGCTTTGTGATCATGAACAATCTGCACTCGGAGGCGGAGTACGCCGAGCAGGTTTGTGATGCCTGTGACTATCTCCTGACGGAAGCCTCGGATCAGGGCGGACGACTGCTCGCGCTGAATATCCATCCGTGGTTAATCGGCCAGCCACATCGAATCGGCAGGCTGGAGCAGATCCTGGAATACGTGATGAAACAGGCAGGCGTTTGGTCGGCCTATCCGAACCAAATTCGTGAACAATGGACGGCCCAGGCCGATTGATTTAAGCCCGCCCGCCGCGTGCCAGCGGCCGTACTGCGTTAGCCGAGGCTCAGCTCCATTCGGTAGGTAAACCGCTTCGGGTTGTAAAGGCAGTCGAGCACGTCGACCACCGATCCGCTCTCATCAAAGGAGTGCCGGAGGATGGACAGCAGCGCGTCGCCGGCTTCGATGCCGAGCTCGGCGGCAACTTCCGGCGTCGCGTTCTCGGCGCTCAGGGTCTGCTCAACCTTGGTGAGTTCAATGCCGTTGTCCTTGAGGATATCCAGCCTCGGCGTGCGCTCCATGATGCGGCGGGTGAAGCCCCGACGAATGCCGACGGTCCAGCTGACGTAGTAGGCGTAAGGCTCGCCCTCCTCGTTGCTGCGCACGCGTATGGCCTTGTGAACCGTCTCATCCGGACCAAGGCCGAGGGTGCTGCGAATCTCGGCCGGCGGCACCATTTCCTCAATGGAGATGACGCGCACGATGCTGTGCTTGCCCATCTCAACGAGGTTCTCAAGCATGCCGACCAGCGGTGCCTGCACCGGCTTTGGTTCGAATTGATAGGTGACGTGCGAACCCTTGCCGCGGTAGCGGGCGATCAGGTTTTCCGCCGCCAGCTCGTCCATCGCCCGCTTCGCGGTGATACGTGACACGTCAAAGTTCGCCGCCAGCTGCTGCTCGGTGGGCATCTGCGCGTTGAACGGAATGGTGCCGTTCAGGATCGCCGACTTCAGGACGGAATAGAGCTGGTGGTAGAGCGGCGCCCGGGACATGGCACCGCGTCGCCCCAGGTCCCATTCCGCCTTAAGGGAATTCAGAATATCGCTCATGGTGACGTCGCCGCCCTCGCTGCTGTTGCTTTCGGTTCAGACAATCGATCGGCTCGACAGGTCGGCCAGGTCCTCGGCGCTCAGGCCAAGAAGCTCACCGTAGACTTCCGCGTTGTGGGCGCCGAGCTCATCCACACCCGGCCAGCGCACCTCGCCCTGGGTCTTTGACATCTTCGGAAATACGCTCTGCATCTTGAGGTCGGGCCAGCGCTCCGTTGGAACATCGACAATCGCCTCGCGAGCCTGGTAGTGCGGGTCCTCGAGCATTTCGGGCGCACGGTAGATCTTTCCGGCCGGAACGCCGTGCTCCAGCATCAGCGCCTCGACCTCGTTGACGGACTTGTCACCCGTCCAGTCGTTGATGAGCCCGTCGAGCAGGTCCTGGTTGGCACCGCGCGCCGTGTGAGTCGCAAAGCGCTCGTCCTCGGCAAGCTCCGGCTGACCCATCGCCGTGCACAGGCGAGTGAAAACCGTGTCCTGGTTTGCCGCGATCAGGAATATCCCGTCCTTGCAGTCATAGATGTTCGACGGCGCAACGTTGGGCAGCGACGAACCGGAGCGTTCGCGAACGTAGTTGCTGACCGTGTACTCCGGAATCGTTGCTTCCATGATGTTCAGCACCGACTCGTAGATGGAAGCATCGATAACCTGTCCCTCGCCGGTTTTCTCGCGGTGATGCAGGGCAGCCAGGGCGCCCATGCAGGCGAAGGTGCCGGCCAGGGTATCGCCAACGGACAGCCCGGCACGGCTTGGCTGCCGGTCGGGCTCACCGCAGAGATAGCGCATACCGCCCATGGCCTCGCCCACCGCGGCATAGCCCGCGCGAGACGAGTAAGGCCCCGTCTGGCCGTAGCCGGATACGCGAATCATGATGAGCCCGGGGTTATCTTTGGCCAGCGTTTCGTAGTCCAGCCCCCAACGCTCGAGCGTGCCCGCGCGGAAGTTCTCGAGCACCATGTCAGCCTTCGAAATCAGCTTGCGAACCAGCGCCTGCCCTTCCTCTTCGCGCAGATTGGCCGTCACGCAGCGCTTGTTGCGGGCCGCGACCTTCCACCAAAGCGGATAATCACCTCGGCCCCAGACGCGCAGCGGGTCGCCTTTGCCGGGCGGTTCGACCTTGATTACGTCGGCCCCCATGTCGGCCATCATCTGGCCGCAGAACGGACCAGCGATGAGCTGGCCAAGCTCGATGAGGCGAATATCGGTCAGTGGCCCGGTCGGTTTCTTGTTTTTCATTACGGCTATGGTCGTTGGTCGCGGTGCGAGGAAGCTTGAGCTGGCAGCAAAACGCTTGAATGTCTGCTTAGATATAACAACATAACAATAGAGCTAAGCCCGATCAACCAATCGACCTGCGGTCCAGCGTGCTAGAGTCGGGCCGTTTTTTACCCGGAGTTTTCCCGTGCCAGAAATGATTCCGCTCGGCTGGTTTCACACCGTGATGGGCATCGTCGCGCTGGTCAGCGGCGCCATGACCCTTTACCGCGATAAGGAGATTTCCTTCGGCTCGACCAGCGGCAAGGTCTATCTTGGCACGACGTTCGTTACCGCCGTGACGGCGCTGATGATCTATCAGCACGGCGTGTTTGGCGTTGCGCACCTGATGGCCGTGGCCGCGCTGGTCGCGCTGGCGGTGGGCACGCTTGCCGCATCGACGCGGCTGTTCCGCTCATGGTCTCGCAGTATTCAGGCGGTCAGCTTCTCGGCGACGATACTCTTTCATTGCCTGCCGGCGGTCACTGACGGTCTGCTTCGGCTGCCGCCCGGCGATCCGTTCCTGACTTCAATCCAGGATCCCATCATGCAGGCCTCGCATCTCGCGCTCCTGGTGGCATTCCTCGTTGGAGTTGCTTTTCAGCTGAGGTGGATTCGGGCACAACCCGCGCTCGATTAAGCGCAGGTCTTGCGTCGGCGACGCGCTGAGTATGGACAGGCAGTTACTTGCCGGTCAGAAACGCCACCATGCTGGCGATTTCTTCATCGGTGAGCGCAGTCAGGTCGGTGACGTGAGCGCCGGTCGATCGAATCCGCACCTCGATCTCAGCGGCGTTCTGGTTGGCGAAGAAGGACGGCGCGTGGCAGTTCTGGCATTTCGCCCGATAGGTGTCCTCGCCGGCGACGATGTCGCTTTGGGCGATGGCGACGCCGAACGCTGACAAAAGCACTGCGCCCAGTAACGCTACTGTTCCGAGTTTCATAGGCTTTCTCCCTTTCTCCGCCAGCATGGGCAAACGCTCGAGGTGCCGCCATCAGGAGTTTCCGCAGCAGCGGCTTGCCCTGACGACCTCCGTTGCAGGCCTGGATCCCGAGCCTACCTGACATTGGGCCACAGGAGGCTCGGCCCGGGAATCGATCTGGGTCACAGAACGCCCATTCGCCGTCACCCTGCCCGGTGCCGACTCCCGGTCAGAGTATGTCCCCTCCGACCGGCAGCTGGCTGGGCACGTAAGCCGGCACGTCGCGGGTAAACGAACGGTCGGTCAGCGTTTGCAGGAAGCGCTGGATGTCGCCGAAATCGTCCTCCTCCAGCTGCACGTCGAGATCGCCGCGATCCTCATAGAGCGCAATGGCACTGCGCAGCGTGTCTCGTGACCCGTCGTGCATGTAGGGCGCCGTAAGCTCGACATTCCGCAGTGACGGTGTACGCACCGCTGGTTTGTCGATCTGGATTGGCTTGGCGGGGTCAATCAGGTTGTCCGACAGCATCGGGCCGCTATGGCAGTCCGTGCAGCCGCCGTTAATGAACTTGTTGAGGCCGTTAACCTCGGCATCGGACAACGCCGCCGTGTCG
>CAZFVT010000164.1:0-7392 GCA_964522355.1 uncultured Woeseiaceae bacterium
CCGTGGCGTTTGTCCCGGGCAAGGGATAAGGTGCCGCGAAGTAGAGATCCAGGGCAAAGACGCTGAGGCCGATGGCGCCGAACGGTACGAGGCCGAGCTCAATCCGTCCTCCGGACAGCCGTTCGCAAAACATCGCGCCAATGCCTACACCGACAATAAAGGCCACGAGGAGAATGGTTGATATTTCTTCGGTGCCGTCAAGGATGACCAGCGTATAGGCCGGCACCTGAACCGTGACAACGGTGCCAAAGAACCAGAACCAGGAGATACCAAGGATCGACAGAAAAACGCTCCGTCGCTCCCGGGCAAACTGGATGATGCGCCAGGACTCCTTGAAGGCGTTCCAGCGTATCGTCAGCTCAGGGTCAGCGGCCCTCGATTTCGGGATCTGCCGGCTCGCGAGGTAGCCCAGCAGTGCAATGGTGATCAGGCTGCAGGCGATAACGCTGGCCGCTGCATCGTCGATGCCGGCCGCCAGGCCGCCCGCCAGCAAACCGAGAATGATTGCCAGATAGGTGCCCGATTCAACCAGCGCATTGCCGCCGATCAGCTCATGCGTTTCGAGCTGTTGTGGCAGATAGGAATACTTGACCGGGCCAAACATCGTCGACTGGCATCCCATCAGAAAGAGCATGAACAGCAGCAGCTCATATCTTTCGGCGAGGAACGCCACGCCGGCGATGGTCATCAGGACAATCTCGACAAACTTGATCGTCCTGAACAGCGTCGCCTTCTCGTACTTGTCGGCCAGCTGGCCGGCTGTTGATGAGAACAGGAAGAACGGCAGAATGAACAGGCCGCTGGCAACGTTGGCGAGCAGGCTGACGTCCATCCCCAGGATCAGTGTTCCCTGGAACGTCACCAGGATGATCAGTCCGTTGCGAAAAACGTTGTCGTTAAACGCGCCCAGGAACTGGGTGATGAAGAACGGCCCGAATCGCCGCTCGCTGAGCAGGGAGAACTGACTGGATTGGGACACAGGCGGTCTCAGCGGTGTGAAGCCGGCGTCACTATAGCACCCGAATATCGATTCGAACGCGTTTTGGCACCTCTGCCCGGAACTGCGAACTGGTGCCTTTTAAGACTTATGTACCGTGGCTATCATCCACGATATCTGTGCCGGTCCGATTTGGTAAATTAATTCATAACTCGCTGGATCTTATGAGATTTAAGCACCTTCCACTGTTTCTGTCGTCAGCCGTTCTCGCCGTAGGTTGCGCAGAGCCGCCGCCACCGCCATCGGTGGGGGATTATGTCGCCAACAAGATACTGCTCGACGCCGCCCTGGCGAAGTGCGGTCAGGACCGCGCGAGGCTCAAGTACACCCAGGAATGCGTCAATGCGCGTGAAGCGTCGAACCGCATAGCGAAGCTCGAGGAAGAGCAGCGCAGCGAGGTCCTGGAAGCACAGTCGGAACGCAAACGAGCGGCGCTCAGGCGCGCTCAGATGGCCGCCGCTGAAGCGCGACGGCGCGCGGACGAAGCCGCGCGGATGCGGGAAGAGGCAGCGTACCTCGCTCAGTTCGGCAGCGGCGCGGAAGCCGCTCCGGACGCCGTCCTGCCGAACGTGGACACACCTGAAACCGAGACGCCCGAAGCAGACGTGCCGGAAACCATCATGGAAGCCGTTGAGGATAAGGCCGTTGCGTCAGACGCCGAGACGGCGGTCCGGTCTCCGCAGCTACCCGGTGCTGCATTCAGCGGAACGTCGATCGGTGGTGACCTGAAATCGATCCGCGAAGAACTCGAGCGTCGACAGCAACGCCCTGAGTAACGCTTCGCCTGCGTTACTGTCGCGCGAGCTCCGAGTCCTGCTCATACCCCTCGTCCGGCTCCGGAATGCCAAAGGTTCGAACCTTGGGCTTGGGCTCCGACGGAGCTGCTCGATCGTTAGCTACCGGCGTGGACCGCTGCGGTAGCTCTCGCGTCTGCATCGCCAGCATCTGCACGAAATCATTGGCCTCTGGCGGGGCAGAGTTGCCGCCGCTTGCGAAGATCTCGCGCGGCGTAATCGATGACGAGCCGTAGTACGCCGCATTGCCTTTGTGATCGATGGAAATGCCCGATCCTTCCAGCGCCAGTCCGGCAAACAATCCACGGCTGCGTGAGTAGGAATAGACTTCCGCCTGCAGCTTCAGGTCGGTCGCAACGCCGGTATGACGGCCAACCGGTCCCGCGGCTACCGAAGCGTCGGCACCCAGGGTCATCTTGCCTTTGGTGATTCCATCAACGCTTTGCCGCGTCTTGAACACCAGGATGATGTCGGTCGACTGGGCACCCGCCTGCCAGCCCACGCTGCCACCGGTCATGCGTACGAATGATGGGTTGCTCCAGCTGCCGTCGTCCTGCCTTACAACAAGAACGCCTTTCCCGTAGCGAGCTCCGACGACAAACCCGGCCTTGATGACGTTCGGGATGACCGCAACGCCGTAAGCACTGCGAAGCAGTGACGGGGGTATCGACTGCTCAGGAATCCGCAAAAGCTGATCAACGACGTGAGTCGCATCGACGAGCTGCTCTTCCTGGTCGGTGGCGGCCGATGCGTTTCCAGCCAGCGCGAGCGCGCTGATCAGTACGATGGATCGCAAGGTCTTCAACATGGTTTTCACCCGTGTGATTGGTTGGCAGGACACCCGGCGTCGACGCCCAAGCGCGCCGCAGTGACCCTTAATGTGCCGAATAGCCAAATAGTAACCGGTTCAGGCAGCAAACCAAAACGCCCGCTGTGCGTGAATCAGGCGCCAGTCTGTGCTTTTGTGACCACAGGAGGTACCGGGCAGCCGAGACATGCGCATACCGTGCGCAGCATTTCTGCCTCCGCAACGGTGATCTGCTGATCATGCATCGCCGTGCGGGTTGCCGCCCGGATCAGCGTCTCCGCTGCCTTGCCGTGAAGCCGTTGCAGGACGTCAAGCGCGCGGCTGAACTCCACGACGACATCCGGATCCTTGTTGCTGAAGGTCTGCGACGCCGCCCAGTTCCCGAACTCGGACAGGCCGGCGCGACAGGCTTCAGCGCGCGCGTCGGGGTCCTTGTTGCCGACGTAAGCAATGAGGTAAACGAGCATGGACGCGGCGTTTCGGGTCGCGGCCTTGCCGGCGCTGCGACCACGGCCTGATCGATTCGGCGCGGCGGCGTTGTCCAGTGAACGGGCCAGCACGCGTTGCAGGCAGAATTCGCGCAGGTCGATGTAGCCGTCGAGTTCCACCAGCTCCCGGGTCGTATCCTGGAGAAACTCCTGCTGCGCGGCGCTCAACTGACGCAGTGCCGGAAAGGCAATCTCCATGAGGGGCAGAGAGAATCGCGGGCCCAGTGCGTTGATGTCCGAGTAATAGCGTTTCAAAACGGCTGTGCGCTTGTCGCCCAGCCTTTGCGTCAGCAGCTGAAACTGCCGGCCGGCAACGGCCTCGTCACCGGAAAGAAGCAGCGCAATCACGAGCAGGAGAGCCTGGTCGGGCGATCGCGCAGGGGCAAGCAGCTCATCGGGAATGGCTGCATGCAGCGCGCTGGCATAGGCAACCTGCGCGGGACCGGGTTGACCGATGGCGTCGACAACATCCTGTGGGCCTACTGAAGCGGTGCCGGCACTCGCACTGAATCCGGCCACGCGAGCGTCTTGCTCTGAAGATCGGCTGCCGGACGATTCGCGCACTTCCGGATACTGGCTGTCGTCGAATGCGGGATCCAGCGCCTGGATTCTCTCGGTCAGCGGTGGGTGCGTGGCGAACATAGCCGAGAATCGGGCGCCCACGGCAAACAGCATGTGACTTACCTGTTCAGCATCCTTTTCCTTGAAGTAGGAATGCTCGGCGTAGCCACCGATTTTTTTCAGGGCGTTTGCGATGCCGTCGGTCTGCCGCGTGAACTGCACGGCCGATGCGTCCGCGAGGTATTCGCGTTGTCGCGAGACGGCTGCTTTGATGATTCGCGCGAAAAAGACGCCAATATAGCCGAGTATGGCGAGACCCAGACCGACGATGACGACGCCGCCAGATCCTTTACCGCGCCGGCTGCGTCCCGAGCCGCCCCGCAGGATCGTCCGGCCAATGAGGCCGATGACCATGATGCCAAAGAGAACGCCCATAAGACGGATGTTCAGCCGCATGTCGCCATTGAGAATGTGGCTGAACTCATGCGCGACGACGCCCTGCAGTTCATCGCGCTCAAGGTGCTCCAGGGTGCCGCGGGTCACGGCGATCGCCGCATCGTCGGGCGAGTAGCCCGCCGCAAACGCGTTAATCGCACGCTCGTTCTCCAGCACGTAAATCTCCGGTACCGGAACGCCCGATGCGATCGCCATTTCTTCAACAACATTACGGTAACGGCGACGGAGCGGGTCGGTTTCGTCGGCGCTGACGAGCGTGCCGCCCATTTCCCGGGCCACCTGGCCGCCGCCCGCGGTTAGTCGGGCCATGCGGAACAGGGTCGAGCCGATAATGACCAGGAGCGTGAGACCCGCGACGCCGGTCAACAGGCGGGGGTCCGCGCTTACCCCGGCACCGCCGTAGAGGGCGGCGGCCGCCACCGCGGTGACGCCGGCAACGATCAGCAGGGTGGCGACGACATACGCGGCGACCAGCGCCCGGGTCGACTTTCGCGCGTGGTCCTGGGCGTCGAAGAAATTCACGGAGTTCTCAGGCCGCTAAACGGGCGAGACGAGGCGCTAGGAGAACGACACCTCAGGCGCGGCGCGCATCTCTTCTGACTCGATCTCGAGGAAGCTGGCCAAAGCGAACTGGAACATGCCGGCGAGTACGTTGCTGGGAAAGCTCTCAACCTTGTTGTTGTATGCCAGCACGGCATCGTTGAAAGCCTGCCGCGCGAAAGCAACCTTGTTTTCCGTGCTCGACAATTCTTCCTGGAACTCGAGCATGTTCTGGTTGGCTTTCAGATCGGGGTAGGCCTCGGAGAGGGCGAACAACCGTCCCAGTATGGCGCCGAGCTCACCCTCGGACTTGCCGAGTTTCTGCATGGCTTCCGCGTTGGAAGGGTCGGCCTTGGCGCGGTCGAGATCCGAAACTGCCGAGTTGCGCGCCCGAATGACGGCCTCAAGGGTTTCGCGTTCGTGACTCATATATCCCTTGACGGCCTCGACCAGGTTCGGGATCAGGTCATAGCGGCGCGTTAACTGAACGTCGATTTGTGCGAACGCGTTTTTGACGCGGTTGCGCAGATTGACGAGACTGTTGTAAATGCCGACGCCCCAGGCGAACAGCGCAATTATTACTGCCAGGAAAATCACAAATGACATTGAACTCCAGCCTCCTCAGATTTGTGAGTGGTAAGCATAAGCGTTCGATGTTGCGGCTGCTACCTACTGTTTTGGTTACGATTTGTCTGATTTCAAGACCTGCGGTGGCGGAGTGGCTCGGCGACGCGCGGCCGAAAATGGGCACGGAAGTCAGTGTTTATCTCTGGCATGAAGACGCTGACACGGCCAGAAAGGCGCTCGAAGCTGTGTTCGGCGAGATGGACCGTATCAATCAGCTGATGAGCACCTACGTCGAGGACAGCCAGATCTCCGAGATAAACCGGCGTGCCGCCGACGACTGGACAGAGGCCGGCGGAGAGCTGCATGAGCTGGTGCGTCGTTCGCTCGAGATTTCGCAGCTGACCGATGGGGCGTTCGACATTACCTTCGACAGTGTCGGTCAGCACTACGACTTTCGGCAGCGGGTCCGGCCGGATGCCGCGCAGATAGAAGCGTCATTGCCAACGATTGACTACCGGCTCGTCGAGCTGCAGCCGGACACCACGCGTATTCGCTTTCGTCAGCCAGGCGTCCGTATCAACCTCGGCGGCATCGCCAAGGGTTATGCGGTTGAGCGGGGCGTCAGCATTCTGCGTGACTATGGTGTCCGGAACGCGAGAGTGACGGCCGGTGGCGATACACGACTGCTCGGCAATCGCCTGAATCAGCCTTGGGTGGTGGGCATTCGCGATCCCGACAGCGGGGCCGCGATCAGCATCCGCCTGCCGCTGGAGGATGAGGCTATTTCGACCTCCGGCGACTACGAACGATTCTTTATGGAGGATGGCACCCGCTATCACCACATCCTTGCGCCGAGCACCGGCGAGCCGGCAGAGGGCGTGCGCAGCGCAACCGTGATTGGACCTGACGGGGTGACGACCGATGCGCTGTCGACGTCCGTGTTTGTCCTCGGTGTCGATCGCGGACTAAGCCTTATTGCGAGTCTGCCTGAGTACGAGGGAATCGTGATCGACGCTGAAGGCCAGCTCTACTATTCAGACGGTTTTGCGTCGCCGGAGTAGCCGACTCGGTACTGAGACTCAGCGCACACTTTGTCGGCAATATCGCCGCGCCGGACAACTTTTTCAGGTGATTCTGGTAACTCCCTAATCACTTGATTGACCGCCGGTTATTTCCTGCAGAAACGCTCAAAATCCTGCTCCTGTCGGGATTGTGCGACGCTTTTTCCCTTTTATTTCATGAGTTTGAAGATAGTCTAAACAGGCAGTCGATTGCTTGTTCCGACGACGCCTGACGCATTTGGCGAAGCCACATTTGGCGATTCGCAACCTGCCTGGCCTGCGATCTTCGACGCCAGTGCCGGCGCCCGCGCCGCGAGTCCGAGCATCGACTTATGTAGAGAGGAAACAGGCATTTGTGACAATCATCACGGCCCTGAACAGGCACTGTTTGTCACTATTGCACGCACGTCTGCAGGCGCCGCAAACCGGCGTCAGTAAAGGCGTCGAGCCGGGTCAGGTGATGCGCAAGCAGGAAGTCCTGTTATTGCCGAGTTGCCGTTTTCCCAGCCGCCGCCCTTGAAAAGGAAGCAAGCTATGAAGTCACTAAGGATGGTATTTCTCGGCCTCGCTCTGAGCGCCTTGTCACTGGGTAGTCTCGCCGCATCCGACCTGACCGGTCAGGTCGCCCCGGACTTTGTCCTGAAGAGTTCATCGGGTGAGAACCTGCGGTTGAGCGAGTACCGCGGCGATGTCGTCATGGTGAACTTCTGGGCAACGTGGTGCGGTCCGTGTCGGCAGGAAATGCCGCTGCTTGATGATCTCTACGCACGCTACAACCGCGTCGGTTTTAACCTGCTTGGCGTAAACATCGACGACGATGCGCGTCGCGCCATGCAGATGATCGACGAGCTTGGCGTCAACTTCCCGGTGCTGTTCGACGACTCCAAGGAAGTTAGCCGCCTCTACCAGGTTGAGGCCATGCCGGTCACTGTCCTGATCGATCGCGAAGGCAAGGTACGTCACGTACATCACGGCTATAAGCCCGGCTACGAAGAAAAGTACCTGACCGAGATCCGCTCGCTGCTTCGCGAATAGTGCAGCCACCCCTACCCGACGTTCGATAACCAGGCAGGAGATTCACCTTGATTTTATCCTGGCAGAAAGCAGCCGCCCTGGCCGC
>CAZFVT010000165.1:0-7383 GCA_964522355.1 uncultured Woeseiaceae bacterium
CGTCACTCGCCGAACTGGGCGTGCCCCTGCTGACGGCGCACCTGTTCGTCTTTTTCTACGGCTGCGTATCAACGATCACGCCGCCCGTTGCGCTGGCCTCGTATGTCGCCGCCGGCATTGCCGGCGCTGATATCAACAAGGTGGGCTGGACGGCCTTCGCCTACGGCATCACCTGCTACCTGCTGCCGTTCATGTTCTTTTTCGGTCCGGCGCTGATGCTCGATGCCGGGCCGTTCGATGTGCTTCTGGCGGCCGCGACCGGCCTCGTTGGCGTTTATGCCGTGGCCGTTGCGGTGATCGGCCAGATGAAGAATCGACTCGGTGCGGGGCTGCGGTTGGCCGCCGCCGTCGCCGGCGTACTGCTGTTGCTCCAGGGCTGGATCACAGACCTCGCCGGTCTTGCCGTACTCACCGGGCTTCATCTGGCGTCGAGGCCGTAACTCGCTGGCGTTGCGAAAACAGAGCCGAGGCTGCTCGGCCGGTATTGAACTATGACGCAACTTTCGCGATTCTGAACTGGCAGCGCTTCAAATAGATAACAACAACCAATAAGAGTCTGCGAGGATTTATGAGCCGGGACTTCACACGCCCGCCGCGGCGATCGAGTCATAAGCGGCAAGCCGGGATGCGGCTTGCTGCCCTTCTGGCCTGCGGCCTCGTTCCCATTTCAGCGCTCGCTGATGATTGGGAATACTCGATATCTCCCTACCTCTGGTTGCCCACACTCAAACTTGACTCCTCGGACGTCGGCGACGGCACAGAGCCCGGCGAGGGATCGGACCTGGAAATAGGGCCAATCGACTATCTCGATGCCCTCGACTTTGCCCTGATGGTGTCGGGTGAGGCGCGAAACGGCGAGTGGGCGATTCTTGCCGACCTCGTCTACATCGACTTCGGCATCGACAACAGCGATATCGAGATCCGCCCGCCCGACAGCGAGCCGCTGTTCGGCACCTACAGCGCAGAGCTTTCGGGCTCCGTCTTCACGCTTGCCGGTGGAAAAACGCTCCGGGACGATGACCGCTCGCGGCTGGACGCCGTCCTCGGTTGGCGACGTTTCTACATGGAACTCGGCGTCTCCGGCGACCCGAACAACGTGGAGCCCTTCGAGATAAGGAGCGATCTCGAGTACAACGACGCCTTCGTCGGTATTAACGGCCGGTACGACGTCGGTACGAGCGATCACTGGTCGTTCCGCTACTACGCCGATATCGGCGCCGGACAATCCGACCTGACCTGGCAGGCCGTGCTTGGTTTTGAATACGCTTATGGCTGGGGTGACTTGTACATCGATTACCGCCATCTCGACTACGACTTTGGCGATAACGACGAGCTCGAGGATGTCACCTTGTCGTTCAGCGGCCCGGCGTTTGGCGTGACCTTCAGGTTCGGCGGCGCGGAATAAGCGCGATCAACCGAGTTTCAGCAGACGCTCGAGGTTTCCGCCCAGGATCGCGATCTTTTCCTCATCGCTGAGGTAGTCGGCCTCAATGATCAGGTCCAGCGTCTCTGGCCAGCTGAACGGAATGTCCGTGCCGTAGACAATCTGGCTTGCGCCCATCTCTTCCTTAAGGTGACGCAGCCCCGCATGCGAGAACACCATCGTGTCGACCACGATCTGGTCGCGCAGGTATTCCCGGGGGCTTCTCTGGTTGAGGCAGTCAGCGGCGGGACGCACTTCGCAACCGACGTCGGTCCGGCCGAGATAGGAAGGCAGAAAGCCTCCGCCGTGCGCGCCGACGACGACGAGGCCTGGGTGCCTGTCCAAGGTACCGTCGTAGATCATCTTCGTCAGGAAGATATGCGTTTCCAGCGGATTGCCGACGATGTTGGCCAGCTCACCGCGCCCGGAAAACGCGTTCTGCTGGACGATGTTCCTGGCGCCGTCCGGATGGACGAAGACGGGAGCCCCGAGTTCAGCGGCCTTCGCCCAGAATGGATCGAATTCCTCACCCGAGGGCACGATCCCGTTGACGTGGCCGCCGATCGAAGCCCCGCGATGTCCCAGTTCCTTCACGGCATACTCGAGCTGCTCGGCAGCCAGCTCCGGGTGCTGCAGCGCCACGGAGGACAGCGCGACGAAACGTCCCTCGTGCTCGTCACACCAGGCCTTGAGCTTGTCGTCATGCAGGCGAACGATGTCCGCGGCCAGTGATTCGTCCGCGGCATACCACCAGTACTGGTTAAGGCTTAATACCTGCACGTCGATGCGGCGTGCTGCCATGGCTTCGAGACGCCGCGGCCCAAGCAACCGAATCTGGCTCAGCGGCCAGTTGAGTGGCGTGCCCTCGAGCAGCTCGATGACTTCTTCAAACGCGCAATGCGCGTGGATATCGATAACGGGGACGCGGCGCCCGCCGACCTGTACGCCCGAGGTGTCCTGCGCTGCCGCCATCAGCGGGCCGCCGAGCACAGACGCCGCAGCGGCCTGGCCGCCGAGCTTCAGGAACTTCCGTCGAGCGGGAGAGTGATTGCTTTTCACATCTGGCACCTCGCTGTCGTCGCACCGCTAGTATGCGTCGGCGCGAGACCCGCGTATATGCCGCCCCGGCACCTGGTATCCCGTGTAGCGCAACGTCGGCGCGTTACCTGCAGCCGATCGCAACTTAAACACGTTCGACATTGGACACACCGACGGTATGATCTGGCGAACTTTCGACCGACACAGGGCCCCGCCGTGCGCTTCACTCCGAATCGTTTCCTCCTGTCCCTACTTGTCTGCCTGCTCGCGCCGGCTGCACACGCCCAGATCGACGAAGATGAGCTGGGCGCCTGGTACATGTATTTCTTCAACGCGCCTTTCGAGGATTCGCAATGGGGCGTGCAGGGCGACGTGCAGTATCGAAACTGGGACCTGCTGGGCGATCTCGAACAGCTGCTGATTCGCGGCGGCGTCACGTGGCGGCCAAAGTCCAATGACGCCATGTTCACGCTTGGCTACGCCAGCATCACCACGGGCGAATACGGCAGCGGCGATTCCACGGTTCACGAGAATCGTATTTACCAGGAAGCGCTCATCCCGCAGAAGATCGGCGAACGCTTCTACCTGCGTCATCGGTTCCGATACGAACAGCGCTGGGTCGACGACCAGGACTTTCGCACTCGCTATCGCTATGCGCTGTTCATGAACGTGCCGCTCAACCAGACGGACCTCGGTGAGGGCGCCTGGTATCTGTCGATGTATAACGAGCTCTTCATTAACGGCCAGCGCGACATTGGCGATGGCCGCAGCGTCGAGTATTTTGACCGGAATCGTTTCTACATCGCCGGCGGACACAGCCTGAGAGACAACCTGCAGGTTCAGTTCGGCTGGATGTACCAGTCGACCGACAACGTCGGCAAGGGGCAAATGCAGCTAAGCCTGCACCACCGGTTCTAGCCGGCGGCCGGCCAGGCCTTCAGGATGAATCGCTGATCGGACCGTTCCGAATTCAGGCACGCTTCAGGAGTGACTCAAACGGTTTATGAATTTCCGGGAGTTCAGAGAGCGAAGACTGGTGCAGTGGTGCCTGGCCTACATTGCCGGCGCATGGCTCGTGCTGCAGGTCGTCAACACGCTCGCAGGACCCTGGAATATTCCCGGATCGGTGGAACGCACAATCGCGATCCTGCTGCTGTTCGGCTTTCCCATCGTTGTGACGATTGCCTGGTTTCATGGCGAGCAGGGCCGGCAGCGCGTATCCGGTCCCGAGCTGCTCATCCTGACGGCGATCCTCGGCCTGTCAGGACTCGCGCTTTACGTGGTTGGCAACGAGGCAAGCAACGCGCCGCCGCCAAACACGGCAGAGGTGACGACCGCTGAAGCGCCGGCTTCGCAAACGGTTGCCGTGCTGCCGTTTGCCGACCTGAGTCCTGGCCAGGATCACCAGTACTTCGCCGACGGCGTGGCGGCCGAAATCGTCAGCGCCCTGACCCAGTCTGGCAGCGTTCGTGTTGCATCCCGTACCTCCAGCTTCGCAATGCGCGGTATGCCGGTTGCCGAGGTTGGCGCAGCGCTCTCGGTAGCGACCGTCCTTGAGGGCAGCGTGCGGGTCGACGGCGAATCGCTACGCATCTCCGTGGCGCTGGTCGATGCCGAGAACGGTTTCCAGGTCTGGGCCGACCAGTTCGACCGAAAAAGCGAGGGCATTCTCCAGATCCAGGCAGAAATCTCTGCCGCCGTTGTCCGTGCGCTGTCAGGCGAGGCGTCCGTTGCCGAGACCAGCCTCATCAATCCGGAGGCTTACGACAGTTACCTGCGGGCGAGGTACTACTGGAATCGTCGCGATCCCGACGACCTCGAGCGCGCCGTCGAGCTGTTCGAGCGATCCATCGAGCTGGCGCCGGACTACGTCAGGGCGTATGCGGGTCTTGCCGATACCTATGCCGTCATCGGCTACTGGCAGTACCAGTCTCCCGACGAGACGTTTCCTGAGGCGGAGCGCGTCGCAGGTCAGGCGCTGGCACTTGAGCCTGACATGGCGGAGCCGCTCGCTACGCTTGCCTACGTCAATCTCTACTACGACTGGGATTGGGAAACCGCTGAGGCGCTCTTCCAGGATGCGATAGCCGCTAACGCGCAGTATCCGGTCGCCCACCAATGGTATGCGAATCTTCTCGCCGTACTGGGGCGGACCGAAGAAGCCGAGGAGCAGATCAAGCTGTCGATGGGCCTCGATCCGCTGTCGATGATCGCCAGAGTGGTCCAGCCGTGGATTCTCTACTACGGACGGGAATACGACCGCGCTCTTGAGCTTGTCGATGATGCAATCGCACTCGATCCAAACTTCTCGATTGCCCCGTACTTCAAGGGATGGATTCTCCAGGAGATGGGAGACATTGGTGAAGCCGTCGAGGCACTGGAGGTTGCCGTGAAGCTTTCCGACGGCAGCGCCGTGACCCTCGCAGCGCTGGCCCAGGCCTACGCAATCGCCGGCGACGAGCAGGCGGCGCTCGACATACTCGAGCGACTGACCGACCCTGAGCTGACAGCCAATCCGCCTGCCTATGAGATCGGCAAGGTCTATCTCGCACTTGGGGATAGCGACGCGCTGTTTAGCTGGCTGGATCGTGCCTACGAGAGCCGTTCAAACCAGGTCATCTTCGCCAAAGTCGATCCCCAGCTTGAAGGCGTTCGCGGGGATGCGAGATATGCGGCACTGATCGACCGACTCGGGCTTTGAAGCATCGTCGGTAGCATAAACACTCATAATCCCTGGCAAGTCGGACTACCTGTATTGCGTAAACGGCTTCCGCCTGGGAGAGCGGTTTGTCGGCATTAAACCCTGGATCAGCCGCCACCTTTGCACCAGTACGGTGCTATCGGTGCTTTATGTTGAAGTACACCGAAACTTGCTCTCAACATGGCATGACAGCGAAGACCCGGTCCAAGTAACATGAAGTGACACGTCTGGCAGGGAGCCTCACCGTTAATGCAATGGAAACAAAGCAAACGGTACTTCGCCGCAGGGTCGCTCCTTGTCAGGACCGTGGGTTCAGGTTTGCATTTGCGTCGGCGAATCAAATTCCTCGTTTACGCCTCGCAAATGGCGTTGCTCCTATGCTGGTCTGCGCCGGTCACTTCAGCAGTAACGCCTGAGTCCGGCAACTTCCGAAACTACAGCGTCAATGACGGGCTGTCACAGAACTCGGTGGCGGCCATTATCCAGGACAGCCGGGGCTTCATCTGGATCGGCACCCAGGATGGCCTCGATCGATTCGACGGCTATGGGTTCAAGACCTATCGCTGGCAGCCGGATGAGCCGAACTCGCTTTCCGACAACAACGTTTGGGCGCTTCACGAAGATCACGACGAACGACTGTGGATCGGTACGAGCCGCGGCGGACTGAACGTCCTATCACCAGAGTCTGATCGCCTGGAGCGCGTGCCGCTCGATCAGATGCTGGGCCCGTCCGATCGCGTCACGGCCATCCTCGGCAACGGCAACGATCTGCTCTGGATCGGCACGAGCGCCGGCCTGTTTGCCCTTCAACGGGACGGCGAAACGATCTCCGAGGGCGATTTCCGGCGGATCACCGGGCTGGACAGCCAGTACGTCACCGACCTGCTGTTGGATTGGCAGGGTCATCTTTGGATTGCGACGGATGGTGCCGGGCTGTTCGCATTAAGCGACGGCGACCGGTTACAGCCGTTGCCGCTGCAGTTGCCCGATGGCACCAATGTGAGCAGCGTCCGGGCGTTAACCGAGAGTGCCGACGGCCGCCTTTGGATTGGCCTCGATGCTCCGGTTGTTGCTCGCAAAACACCTGGGATCGACGCGGTCGAGTTTATCGACCTTGCACAAGACGACAATGGCAATGGCCGGGTGCGCGCTCTGCTGGCAGATGACAATGGCGACGTCTGGGTTGCCGGACTGGGCCTGGGTTTGCAGCGACTCGCCGCCGATGATCGCGCCGTTTCGCGTTTCACCGTTGACCCGGAGAGTCGCACCGGACTGGACGATATCGACAGTCAGTCCCTGTTTGTGGATCGCACCGGCGTGCTCTGGATTGGCACCTTGAGCGCAGGCATCGACACGTTGGACCTGTATTCCGGGGGCTTCGAGCTCTATCAGAAGTCCGAAGGCGTCGACGCCGGACTGCAGCACAACATGGTCGCCGCGTTTGCCGAAGGCCGGAACGGAGACATCTGGATCGGCACCGACGGTGGTGGTGTGGATCGATTCGACTCGGCGTCGAACCGTTTTGAGAACTACAACGTCGCCAGCGGCCGGATCGGCGATGACCGTATCTGGGCGCTGCATGCGGGTGACTCTGGCAGGCTCTGGGCAGGCAGCTGGGGCGGCGGACTGTTCGTCAAGGATGCCGGCGACGAGAGTTTTCGGCGCGTGGCGTTATCCGACCCCGGACGGCTGCCGAGCATTAACGATGTTGCGTCGCTCGCCGAAGACGCACGCAATCAGCTATGGATCGGCACAATAGGCGCGGGTCTCAAGCGGCTGGACATCGACACCGGAACGCTGTCAGACCTGTCCCCCGTCCTGCCGGATGGCCAGCGTGTCCAGGCCGGGCTCGTTGGCAGCCTGTTCTTCGATCCCGATGTTCAGTCGATGTGGATTGCGACAGAGGGCGATGGCTTGCTGGAGGCAAGACCGGACGGCAGCTACCGCCAGTGGACGGCCGGACCTGGGAAACCGAACGGTCTGCCGAGCGCTACCGTCCGTTCGATATCCCCGGCGAGTAACAATCGACTGCTGGTTGCAACGTCTGCCGGCCTGGCGGTCCTCGATCGGGAAAGCGGCGAGGTAACGGAGACCTATCGGGACAGCGACGGGCCTGGCGCTTTCTGCGGTTTGAGTCTTTGAATCTCAGATCCTTTGAGCATTCTGTCGGGAACATCGAAGACCACCTGTGCACCACGAAATCTCTCTGACATCTTCAAGG
>CAZFVT010000166.1:0-7339 GCA_964522355.1 uncultured Woeseiaceae bacterium
TGAGTGGTGAAAGCCTTGGTTGAAGCCACACCGATCTCCGGGCCCGCCCGGGTCATCATTGCGAGATCGGACTCACGCACCATGGAGCTCTCGGGCGCGTTGCAGATCGTTAGCGCGCCGAGATAGCCGGATTCCTTCGCCATGCGCAGGGCTGCCAGCGTGTCGGCGGTCTCGCCGGACTGGCTGATGGTAATAAAGAGAGTGTCGTCCGGAACTACGGGAGAGCGGTAACGGTATTCGCTCGCAATCTCCACGTTGCAGGGAATGCGGCAGAGCTGCTCGATCCAGTAACGGGCAACAAGGCCGGCGTGATAGCTGGTGCCGCAGGCAACGATGTGAATGCCGCGGGTCTTGTCGAGAATCTCTCCGGCGGCAGGGCCGAAAGCCTGGTCCAGAACCTTGCCGTTCGCGATGCGTTCATTAAGCGTATTGGCGACGGCGAGAGCCTGCTCGTGAATCTCTTTCTGCATGTAGTGGCGATAGTTGCCACGTTCTGCCGCGTCTGCCGACAGCTCGCTCTCGGACACTGTGCGTTCGACCGCGGCACCCGACTCGTCGTAAATCGTCACCGACTCGCGTTCGACGACGGCAACATCGCCCTCTTCGAGGAACATGAAGCTGCGGGTCACCGGCAGCAGCGCAGCCACGTCCGATGCAACAAAGTTCTCGCCGATACCAAGCCCGACAACCACCGGGCAGCCGGCGCGGGCGAGCAGCAGCTTGTCAGGGTCAGAAGCGCTCATTACGACCAGCGCATAGGCGCCTTCAAGCTCTGCCACGGTCTGCCGAACGGCGGCGTCCAGTTCGCCCGTGGACTGAAGGTGCATGTGAATCCGGTGGGCGACGACTTCGGTGTCGGTTTCAGATTCGAACTCGTAGCCCTTCGACTTCAGGTCCTCACGCAGCGATTCATAGTTTTCGATGATGCCGTTGTGAACGATGGCGATGTCACCGCTCGACATGTGCGGATGGGCGTTGGTCTCGTTCGGCACGCCGTGGGTTGCCCAGCGGGTGTGTGAAATACCGGTACCGCCAGCGACGGGCGACTCGTCGAGGGCATCCTGGAGCATCTGCACCTTGCCGAGCCGTCGCACCCGTTCTATGGCTCCGTCGCCGAGCACGGCAACGCCCGCCGAGTCATAGCCACGGTACTCGAGACGCCTCAGGCCCTCCATGAGAATGGGGACGACGTTTCTCTCAGCGACTGCGCCTACGATTCCGCACACTGTCGGGTTCTCCTGCTAATGACTTTCGCGACCCGCCATTCTCTCACGAGTCCTGTAACAGCCGCATGCCGCGGTTCTCATATAACACTGTGGAACCCGTCACGCCGGCCCGCATACGGGCCTTATTTGGGTTTCTTCTCGGGCTTTTTCCAGCTCTCGATCGTGACCGGCCTGGCCCGGCCAACGGTAAGCTTGCCGGCGGGTGCTGGCTTGGAGAGAGTCGTGCCGGAACCGATATAGGCCCCCTCACCGACCTCGATCGGGGCAATGAGGTTGGTGCCAGAGCCGATGAATGCGCCATCGCCGATGACCGTCAGGTGCTTGTTGGCACCGTCGTAGTTGCAGGTGATGGTGCCGGCGCCGATGTTCACACCGCTGCCTACTTCGGCATCACCAATATAGGTCAGGTGATTCACCTTGCTGCCGTCGGCGATCTGGCTCTTCTTGATCTCGCAGAAGTTGCCGACCTTCACGCGGTCAGCGAGCGCAGCGCCGGGACGAAGCCGTGCGAAGGGCCCAAGTTCGCAGTGGCTGCCGGTACTGGACTGCTCGATGTGGCAGTTGGAGTGAATGACGGTGCCGCTGCCGATACGGCTATCGCGGACCAGGTTGTTGGACTCGATAACGACATCGTCGCCCAGCTCAACGTGGCCTTCGAACACGGCATTGACGTCGATGAACACGTCCCGTCCGCAGGTCAGGGTGCCGCGAATATCGACCCGGTGCGGATCGGCAAAACCCACACCCTGGCGCATCAGCTCATTGACCAGCCGCAGCTGGTAGGCGCATTCGGCCTGCGCAAGCTGTCGCTTGTCGTTGATGCCCATGACCTCTCCTTCGGACTCGGCCTTGATGCCGTGCACGGTAATGCCATCGGCAACGGCCATCGCAATGATGTCGGTCAGGTAGTACTCGCCCTGGCTGTTGTCAGCGCTCAGGCGACCCAGCCAGTCTTTTAGCTTCTCGGTGGGGGCGCACATCACGCCGGAGTTGATCTCGCAGACGGCCCGCTCTTCGTCATTGGCGTCCTTGTGCTCGACGTTGCGTACGACGTCGCCGCCTTCACGAATGATGCGGCCGTAGCCGGTGGGGTCCTCGACATCGACCGTCAGCACGCCAAGGTCGGTTTCCGGACAGCCATCGAGAAAACGCCGGAGCGTGGTCGCGGTGAGTAAAGGGACATCGCCGAACAGGATCAGCACGCGCCCGTCGGCAGCGATCTCCGGCATCGCCTGCATAACTGCGTGCCCGGTGCCAAGCTGCTCCGCCTGAAGCGCCCAGATTATTGCGTCGCCTTCGAAGGCGGCACGAACTTCGTCGCCGCCATGGCCGTAAACCACGCAGATTTCATCGGCCTCGAGGGCCCTGGAGCCCTCAATGACATGCCGCAGCAGCGGCCGGCCGGCCAGCGGCTGCAGGACCTTGGGCAGGCGCGAGTTCATGCGCTTTCCCTGGCCAGCGGCGAGGATAACGATGCTGAGTTTCAAGTCGGTGGTTTCGTCCAGATTGGGAAAGAGAATGATACCGCAGCCGCCGGGGGTCAGTCAGTGAGGCAGTTCCGCCCATTGCTTCCGGAGATTGGTTCCGGAGACTGCAACTGACGCTCGAAGATTGTGACGGGGTAGAGCGCCAGGAACCGGCTTCGCTGGTAGTCTTGCCGTCCCCCAAATCCACGGAATCAGGATTGTGCATCGTTTTCTCACAGGGATGTTGCTCGTGGCCACGCTCGGCGGCTGCAGCAGTGAAATCTACCTTCGCGACGGCGTCACCGACGGCGATCATTTCTCGGTCGCCCCGGCCGCCATCATGGACCCGGACCCGGTAACCCAGAGCTGGATTCGCTACTCGCTGTCGAAGAGCGTTTGCCAGCTCGGCATCGAGACCGACAACCCGGCGCGCGCCTCGAGCTTTGACTGTGAACTAACGGCCCGGCGACAGCTCGCCGATGCCTGGCAGGAGAAGCTGACGCTTCTGACTGATCTCGATGACCGCTACCTCGACGACCTGGTCGCCGTGCAAGAGGCCGGATACCTCGAAGAGTACGTGGTCGACAGCTTTGGCAAGCGGGACTGGTCGCTGCCGGACGGCCTCGATATGGATGCCTACCATAGCTGGCAGAAGCGGGACCTCCGCAACCACCGTCCTGAAACCCGCATCGTCGGTTCCTGGTCTTACAGAGCGTATTCCGGCGACTAGCTAACGTGAAAACCGGGGGCACTCGGGGTATCGTAAACGGGCCTTTATTCGGCTGCTGTTGATCGAGGTCAGCGGCATTCCCGGCCGAGCCTAACCGGAGATCTCCGTGAGAAGAATAACCAGCACGCTCTTGGTTCTTTCCTCGTTCCTGTTTGTCACCCACGCCGCCCTCGCGCAGCAACCGTGGCGTGAACTCGACGAGCAGATGTACCCGACGGACGTCACCTATGACGCTCGCATCCCGACGCCCGAGGCCTATCTCGGTCGGCCCTTGGGCGCAGCACCGGTCCGCTACCACGAGCTGGTTGGCTACATGAATGCCGTGGCCGGGATGTCTGAGCGCATGACCATTGAGGTAGCCGGCTACTCACATGAACGTCGCCCGATCCTGTTCCTGACCGCGACGTCAGCAGCCAACCAGGCACGCATAGACGACATTAAGGCCGCGCATATCGGCCTGTCTGAGCCCGACGTTGACCAGGAAATCACGGCCGACATGCCGGTTATCACCTGGCTGAACTACGGCGTGCACGGGGCAGAGTCGAGCGGTCTCGACGCGGCGCTGCCTACCGTCTACTACCTCGCCGCCGCCCGCGGTGGCCCGGCTGATCGACTGCTCGAAGAGAGTGTAGTCCTGGTGGTTGCCGGCCTTAACCCGGATGGCCACGCCTATCGCAGCCAATGGCTGGATACCTGGGGCAGCCAGGTACCGAACGCCGATCCCAGTCATATCGAGCATCAGTATGACGGCCGCATTGCGCGCACCAACCATTATGGCTTCGACCTGAACCGGCAGTGGATGTCCGTGAGCCAGCCAGAACCGCGAGCCTGGATGAGCAAATGGCACGAGTGGCGGCCGAACGTCTCGGTGGACTACCACGAGATGGGCAGCCAGCAGACCTATTATTTTGCGCCGGGCGTGCCGACTCGCAACCACCCGCTGATTCCCCAGGAAGGTTACGACCTGATTTCCGACGTTGTCGCGCCTTCCGAGGCCGTTCTGGACGAACAGGCGCGACTGTACTTCCACGGCGACCGATACGATCACTTCTTCCTCGGCAAGGGCGCCGGCTTCCCGCTGGTCAACGGCGGGATTGGCATTCTCCACGAGGCCTCGGCTGCCCGGGGCGTTGAGCTGGAAACGGACAACGGCATCCGGACCTATCGCGAGAACATCCTGAAGCATTTCCGCACCAGCATCGGCAACGCTATCGGTGCCATGGACAATCGTCAGCGGCTCCTCGAGTATCAGCAGGATTTCTACAACAGTGCCTCAGATCGCGCCGACGAACATGCGGTCAAGGCCTATGTCTTCAACGCGCCCGGCGACCGGGCACGCACGAATCATCTTGTCGACCTGCTGACCTTCCATCGCATCAAGGTCTATCGCCTGGGCGGCAATATCACCGAAGGCGGCAAGACCTATCGCGGCGGAGACGCCTACATCGTGCCGATGGACCAGCCGCAGCACACGCTCATCCGCGCGATGTTCGACCGTATCCTGGAGTTTGAAGACAAGACCTTCTACGACGTGTCGACCTGGACCGTGCCGCTCGCCTTTGGCGTGGACTACGCGCCGCTGTCGGGTCGCCGCCTCGACCGGAACCTGCTGGGCCCCGAGGCCATGCCGGAGTTTCGCCCGGCACCGGCACCGGACGCGCCGCAGTATGCCTATGCCTTCGAGTGGTATGAGTACTACGCGCCGCGGGCCCTGAACCGGGTGCTCCAGGCCGGGCTGCACGCCCGGGTGGCGCTGAATCCGCTGGTCGCGCAGACCACCCGCGGCGACGTTGAGCTCGACCGCGGAACGGTCATCGTCTCCTTCGATCGCCAGGCGATGAGCAAGGAAGACATTGCGTCGATCATGCAGACGATTGCCCGTGAAGATGGCGTCACGGTGCACGCGCTGACCTCCGGGAGGAGCGCTATCGGCTCATCGGGCCCGGACGTTGGCGGCCAGTTTTACCGGCCGCTGTCTGCACCTGAAGTCCTGGTTGTAGTCGGGCGTAGCATGGATGCCTACAACTATGGCGAGATCTGGCACCTGCTGGACTACCGGATGAACATGCGGGTCACCCTGCGCGACCGCAGCCGGCTCGGCTCCGTGGACTTCAGCCGCTATACCCACATCGTCTTTGCCGGTGGCAGTTTTGGCGGCTACAACCCGTCCTATGCGGATCGGCTCCGCGACTGGGTGAACAACGGCGGCACAGTGGTCGGCATTCGCCAGGGAGCAGGTTGGCTGCGTGAAAACGTCCTCGATCACAACCGTCGAACAAACGGTTCGGCGCAAAGCGACGACAACGGTTCCGGTCATGAGCCCTTCGTCGGTGAAGACCTCGATGGACCTGAGCGCTTCCCGTATGCGGAGAAAGAATCCCGCGACCCGCTACAGGTGGTCGGAGGTTCGATCTTTGCCGGCGATCTCGATAACACCCATCCGCTGGGCTTTGGCTACCCGCACCGCGAAGTGGCGATGATGAAGAACATGAACACCATCATGCAGCGCTCGGATAACCCTTACGCCTCGGTCATCACCTACGCCACGCCGCCGCTGCTGTCAGGTTACGCATCTCCTGAGAACCAGGATGCGCTCGAAGGCAGCGCGGCGATGATCGCCGAACGCAGGGGACGCGGCAGCGTCGTCCTGTTCGCCGACGACCCGAACTTCCGTGGCATCTGGTACGGCAGCAACAAGCTGTTTCTCAACGCCCTGTTCTTCTCAAAAGCATTTGAGCCGCCACGAGACTAGGGTTCGGGCTAGAACGTCCGCTTCAGATGGGCTGGGCGACGTTACAAGCTGCGCTGACCGTCTATTCAGCCTGGCGAACTCAGATCGTGATCTCGACCAGGTCGTTGAGCGCGGTGACGATCTCGGGGTAACGGAAACGATATCCCGATGCCAGGGTCCGTCTGGGTTTGACGTTTTGCCCTTCGAGCAGAATGGATGCTCTTTCATCGCCGATGACCAATCGAACCAGCCAGTTCGGCACTGTCCATCGAATGGGCCGGTTCAGATGCTCTGCGAGTGATTTGCTGAAGGCGCGATTGTTGGTTGTACTCGGAGCGACCGCGTTGAATCGGCCGGAAAGGTCCTGTCGATCGATCACGTGAAGCAGGATGCCCACCATGTCATCGATGTGAATCCAGGGAAACGGCTGCCGGCCGTGACCGAAGGATGCGCCGATACCAAGACAGAACGGTAGTCGTAGCATTGGCAATACGCCTCGCGTCCTTCCGATGCGCCAGAGTTTTCCCGGGTAGGTTTTTCGCTCGACGTCCGCGAGGACGATGCCTATGCGCAGGCGTACATGTCGAATTCTCGAATCATCGATGCCCTGCGCGGCGTCTTCCCACTCTCTGACGAGCTCTGAGGGAAAATCCGTACCCATAGGTGCGGAGTCTTCATGGAGCTCCGGGTAGGTGCCAACCTTGCCGATTTCTCCGGTGCCGTAAAAACACTTTCCGGCGGTTGATACAAAAACGTCGGGAGGGGATTCCATGGCATTCAATGCGCGGACCAGAGCCGTTGTCGTGTTAACCCGCGATTCGATCACTTCCGCGCGATACGCTGGCGTCCAGCGACGACGAAGATCGAGGATGTGTTTACCGGCAAGATTGATGACAGCGTCGCACCGTGGAACGCGCCCGGCTGAAACATCCTCCCAGGTGATTCTTCCGGGGCCGGGTTTTCGCGATATCAACGTTACCCGGTCGCCCCGTTTAGTTAGAGCTTCGGCCAGTGCCGTACCAATGAATCCGCTTCCCCCACCGATGATGACATGCATAGTCGTTTCCTCCGGGCGATGACCGTGATAGCATTAACTCTATAACTAATTAACTAATTGGTTAAATACTAGATAAATGGAAAACGTCTTTCAAGCGCTGTCGTCCACCCCCCGACGGCGGATTCTCGC
>CAZFVT010000167.1:0-7307 GCA_964522355.1 uncultured Woeseiaceae bacterium
CTGTGCTCGAATTCAGCCTCACCGTGCCCGCGATTGAGCACCACCGAGGCCAGCACCGTTTCCGAGCAATCCACCGTCATCCTGATAACGCTTGTTGTCTACAAGCTTGCCCTCATTGCGATCGGCTTGTGGTCGCGAAGCCGGGTGCACGACAACACCGACTTTCTGCTCGGCGGACGAAACCTGGGACCCTGGGTTGCCGGTTTGTCCTACGCCGCCAGCACCAGCTCCGCATGGATCCTGTTGGGGTTTTCAGGCTTCGTGTTCAGCTTCGGCGTCGCCGCCGTATGGATGGTGCCGGGCATCTGGGCCGGCTACGTCGCCATGTGGCTCTGGTTTGGGCCACGCATTCGCACCGAGTCCAAGGAAAATGACTGGGTGACACCGACGGAGTTTCTGAGCGCCGGGCTACCGTCTTCGGCGGCTTACCGCCTAGCGGCTATCGCTGCCCTGCTCATCAGCTTCTGCTTCATCTTCTACATCGCCGCACAGTTCGACGCTGCGGCATCCGCTTTCAGCGTGAACTTTCGGCTCCGGCATGAAACCAGCCTGCTGCTGGGCGCCGGCATCGTGCTCTTTTATTGCCTGCTGGGTGGTTTCTGGGCGGCCAGCGTCACCGACATGCTGCAGGCGATCATCATGCTGATCGCCGCCCTGCTGGTTTCAATCCTTGCGGTCGTCGCCGCCGGCGGGCCGGTCGAGATACTTGCCAACCTCCGCGCCGCCGATCCGGCGCTGCTCGACATTTCCGGTGGTACCAGCGGCTTCATGTTCGCCGGTCTTGCGCTGGGGCTGGCAGGCATTGGTCTCGGCACCCTGGGTCAGCCCCAGCTGATCGCCCGGCTAATGGCGGTGCGCGGTGATCGCGAGCGAAGACTCGGTTTTTCGATCGCTTTCGTCTGGGGCATAGCCATCTACATCGGCATGACCTGGCTGGCGCTTGCGGCACGCAGCCTGGCGCTTGCACCCGGTGAAGGCGAGCAGGTGTTTTACCTGTTGGCCGCAGAGCTCCTGCCGCCGGTGCTGGCGGGGATAGTAATCGCTGCTGTGCTGTCCGCGGTCATGTCGACCGTCGACTCGTTGCTCCTGGCCGCGTCGGCTGCGCTGGCGCACGACCTGCAGATTGGCAGCCGCCGCGGGCTTGACCGGCTCCTGGTATCGCGCCTCATGATGGCTGCGCTGGTCGTCGCCTCGGTGGCACTGGCGCTGATACTCCCGGAATCGATTTTCAATCGCGTGCTGTTCGCCTGGAACGCTCTGGGTGCCGCCTTCGGGCCCTTGATCGTGGCAAGAGTGCTCGGCATTGAGCCAACCGCAAACGCCCGGATCGCCAGCATCCTCAGCGGGTTTGCACTGACGGTGTTCTTCTACACCCTGGGTAACGCCGACGCGGCCGACCACAGCGGGCTGTACCGGCAACTAGTCGACCTGGCCAAGCTGCCCGGCGATCCTTTTGAACGGGTAATCCCCTTCCTGCTGCCGCTCGCCATTGTGCTGTGGCCCGGCGCAAGGCTGAACCGGCAATGACCGTCCTGTCCCTTCACTCGTCATCTGAAGCCGACTCCCGGATAGCAAGCATCTCCCGATAGACCTCGTTACGTCGCCTGCCGGTGAGCCGCGCGACGATATCAACGGCCTTCTTCCCGGGCAGCTCGTCCGAAAGCGCCCTCAATAGCGCCGCGGAGGAAACGCCCTGTTCCTCCTGTGGTTCGGCATCCTGGCCGTGGACGATCAGCACGAATTCGCCTTTGGACGTTATTGATCCGTCGGCGATTCCCCCGCCGAGCTCATCCAGCGTTCCGCGCACGCACTGCTCGTGCATTTTAGTGAGCTCCCGGCCGATGAATGCGGGGCGCTCACCGCCCAGCAGGTCGATCATATCGGGGAGGGTCGCCTTGATCTTGTGCACCGACTCGAGGAACACGAGCGTTCTCGGCTCGTTCCTGAGCTCCGTCAACCGCGCTCGACGCGCCTGCGTCCTGGCGGGCAAAAACCCCTCGAAAGCGAAGGTACTGGAAGGCAGGCCGGCGACAGACAGCGCGGCGAGGATCGAAGACGGTCCGGGCACCGGTGAGACCCGAACGCCGGCCGTGTGCGCAGCGACAACGAGACGGTAGCCCGGATCACTGATCAGCGGTGTCCCGGCATCGCTGACCAGGGCGACGGATTCTCCGGCGAGCAGTCGCTCGATCAGCCCCGGAACCTGCTGCTCCTCGTTGTGATCGTGAAGCGCTAAAAGGGCCGTTTTGATGCCGAAATGCGATAGCAATCGCCCGGTATGCCGGGTATCCTCGGCCGCGATCAGAGCGACTTCCGAGAGTATCTGGCGAGCTCTCGGGGCAAGGTCATCGCGATTTCCGATAGGTGTCGCAACGACATATAGCGTGCCGTGGTCCAAAGTCTGTAACTCCCGGGCCTGTGTGGCTTTGTGGCTGTGGTGAGCAAGCATCGTGCTACGGCTGAACCTCAATCGGCAAGAATTATGTACGTGAAAAGAACTCAATCTGGCTGGCTGCTGCTGGCGGCTCTGGCACTGCTCATCCAGGGCTGCGCCACGACTGGCCCGAGCGGCGGGATGTCGCAGGGCGAACGTCGCGCCGTCGAGCTCGCCGTCGAGGGTCGCCACGACGAAGCCGCGGGCCAGTACATCGGCCTGGCGAGCAGCGCGGCTGGCCCGGAACGTGATCGGCTGACCTTGCTGGCCGTTGAGCAATGGCTGGACGCCGGCGATGGCAGGCGCGCGCGGTCCGCGATGGCGGACGTCGCACCTCCCACAGATCCCGCGATACGGGCGATCTGGGACAGCAACCGCGCCGCTCTGCTGCTCTGGGAAGGACGGCCGGACGCGGCGCTGGACTTGCTGAGGCGCCTGGCGGCCCAGCCGCTGCCGACTGATCGCCGCATTCGCGTGGAGTCACTGCGCGGTGATGCCTGGTTCCAGAAATCCGACCCGGTAAGAGCCGTCAACCTCTACCTGCAGCTTGAACAGAGTCTGGACGATGAGCCCCGCATCCTTGCCGTACGCCAACGGCTCTGGGCCGGGCTGCTGGTAAGCAATCCGCAGATCATGCGGGCGTCTTCGCAGTTCGCGTCGAGCGACATCATTCGTGGCTGGCTGACGCTCGGTTCGCTCGCGGTCACCACCGGGCAGCAGGGCATCGGCTGGAACAGCGGGCTGGCGAGCTGGCAGGGCGAGTATCCGGCTCATCCCGGCCAATCCGTCATCGAAATGCTGGAAGGCATTGACCCCGGCTTGTTCGAGTATCCTCGTCAGGTTGCGCTGCTGCTGCCGCTGAGTGGTGAACGGGCGACCCTGGGTGACGCCATCCAGAATGGCTTTATGGCGAGCTACTACCGGACGTCGACGGCTTTACCGGAGGCGCAGCAAATCCGCGTGTATGACATCGTATCCGCGGGTAGTGCCGGCGCAGCCTATGAGCGGGCCGTCAACGACGGCGCGGAGTTCGTCGTCGGACCGCTGCTGCGTGGCTCGGTTGCCGGGGTAGCGTCACGTGGTGTGCTGCCGGTGCCGGTCCTGACCCTGAACAACCTGCCGGATAATCTGTCCGCCCCAGTCGGGCTCTATCAGTTTGCCCTGTCGCCCGAGGATGAGGCGGCAGCCGCCGCGCAGCGCGCGATTCTCGACGGCAAGATGCGCGGCGTTGCGCTCATTCCAAACAGTGACTGGGGTCGCCGGCTGCTGGCTGCCTTCGTCGACGAGTACGAAGTGCTGGGCGGCACGCTGCTGGAGCATCGCTACTACACGCCGACGGATCAGGATTTCGCCTTTGAAATACAGAACCTGATGGGGCTGGCCCTGAGCCAACAGCGCTTTGAGCGTCTGCGCGCCAACATTGGCGGCACGATTCAGTTCGACCCCCGGCGACGAGGCGACGCCGAGTTTGTATTCATAGCTGCCGATGCCCGCGTCGGCCGGTTGCTCAAGTCCCAGCTCAAGTTTCACTACTCCGGCGATCTCCCGGTCTACGCGACGTCCCGCATTTACGCGCGCGACGGCCGCTCGAACTCGGACCTCAACGGCGTTGGATTCGCGGACACGCCCTGGACGATTGACCCTCAGGCATCGCTCGCCGACCTGCCCGCAACCTTCAGCGAATACTGGCCGGACCAGCAATCGCTGCTCCTGAGTCGCCTGCACGCCATGGGCTACGACGCCTACTTGCTGGCGAACGCGCTTTATAACGGCGGCTCCCTGCCGGCGACCCAGGGTTCAACAGGACTCCTTTACATCGACGAAACCGGCAAGATTCGCCGCCAGCTGCCCTGGGCAGAATTCGAGAATGGGACACCACGGGCCAAGCCGGCGGATGGCGAATCGCCGATACTCGATCCGGAAACCGAGCCGTCGGGCATCGAAGTCATTAGCGGCAACGGTCGACCTGTGGGCCCGACATCGACCGTTCGTCGCTAGGCAAAGCCGGCGAGGCGCTGGCCCTCAGCTTCCTTCAGCGGCAGGGACTGCGGCTCATCGATCGGAACTTCCGGACTCGCTTTGGCGAAGTCGACCTCATCATGCAGGATGACGACTGCCTGGTATTCGTTGAGGTTCGGGTCAGGAGCCCGTCACACTGGTCCGATGCTGCCGAATCTGTGGGTCCCGAGAAGCAGCGAAAGCTGACCCTCGCGGCAGAGGACTACCTGAGCCGCAGAAAACGCTGGACCGATGGGCCCGTGCGGTTTGATGTAGTGGCTATCCAACGCGACGGCGCGAGTAACGGGGAGCCCGGCTGGATCGCAGACGCGTTTCGTCCAGGCTGGTAGGCTCCCGGCCGGTTTGCCGAGTGACCAGGTCTTACTTGACGATACGTAAGTGTGACCGGCTGCGCGGGGCTTCGGACTCTTCAACCGATTCTGGCGGTTCCGTCTGGCTCGCACCCTGGGAGAAGATCATCCCCTGCCCCGTTTCCTTGGCATAGATGCCCATCACGGCCTTAACCGGAACGAAAACGTCGAAGGGTACGCCACCAAACCGCGCCCGAAAGCTGACGGACGCGTTCTGCAACTTCAGATTGTGCGCTGCAGAGTGGCTGATGTTGAGGATGATCTTGCCATCCTTGATGTGCTCTTCCGGAACCACGACACCGTGCAACGTAGCGTCTACGACGATGTAGGGCGTATGGCCGTTATCGCCCATCCACTCGTGCATGGCGCGAACGAGATAGGGGCGCTTCGAACGACTGCTGATGGAGGATTCTTCGGACATCGTTGTTCAGCTAGGGCCTTTATTATTATTTTGGTGAACCACCGTATTCCGTCGCGTCAGCATACCAGACCTCAGCGCAAGATCGCGGAAGGCAACATAACGCCGGAGACCGAGCATGCCCGGCACGGCGATGTTGAACGTCGACGAAAGCCTTAGAGCTCTCTGGATATCACTATAGATGGCTGAAGTTCAGGATCAATGAACTTCAGCACGACCGCTAGTGTGAACTGTGCCCGGTGAACCAGGACACCGGGCCCGCGCGACTAGAGGCGCATTTCCTGTTCGAGTTCGGTCAGGCTCTCCTGGAAGGAAGGCCGTTCGAACACGCGCTGCATGTAGGCTTCTATCGGCTCTGCCTGGCTGCCGAGTTCGATACCGTAGACCGGAAGGCGCCAGAGTATCGGCGCGATGCTGCAGTCAACCAGCGAGAAGTCCTCGCTCAGGAAGAACTTGTCGGCAGCGAACAAATCGACACCAGCAAGAATGCTCTCGCGAAGCTGCTTTTTCGACTTCGCCGACAGTTTCCGGTCGCCCTCAGCGTCATATTCCTCTGCCAGCTGGTACCAGTCCGTCTCGATACGGAACAGTGCGAGCCGGAACTGAGCGCGGGTGACCGGATCAACCGGCATCAGGGGAGGATGCGGAAACCGCTCATCAAGATATTCGACAATCACGCGAGAGTCGTAAAGCACCAGGTCCCGATCAACGAGCGTGGGTACCGTGTGGTACGGGTTGAGGTCCATCAGGTCCTCGGGCAGGTCAGGCCCGTCGACGTTGACGATCTCAATGTTGATGTTTTTCTCGGCCAGCACGATGCGCGTGCGGTGGCTGTGAATACAGGTTGGCCGGGAAAACAACGTCATCACGGACCGACGGTTTGCGATTACTGCCATCAGGTGTCCCCCTGGAACGCACCAAAGCGTTTCGTTTTTATCTGACTAGCCCCCTTATTAAAGGGGGCCGGCCAATTAGTTGTTCGGTACGTCCTTCCAGATCTGCTTCTTCAGCATGATCGCAATGATCAGGAAGAAACCCAGGAACATAAGAACCCATACGCCGAGAACGCGGCGAGTGCTGCGTACCGGTTCGCTGATGTACTCGAGGAAGTTCGCGGTATCTCGCGCGAACGCGTCATACTCCTCGGCGCTCAGGCTACCGGCGATGACCGGCTCGTAGGATTCAAACACCTGCGGTGCCACGCCATCGGCGTTCGGTTCGCCTTCGACGAAGACCGCGGACTTGAAGCCCTCAAGACCGCCCAGAACATGCTGCATGCTGGTGCCGGCCAGGTACAGGTTGTTCACCCCAGTCGGGCTGCTTTCCTCGAGGTAGAAGCCTTTCAGGAAGCTGTAAACGTAGTCCGTGCTCTTTGATCGCGCGATCAGAGAAAGGTCCGGCGGTGACTTGCCGAACCAGCGTGCTGCGCCATCGGCGGGCATCGAGCGCTGGATGGTCTCGTGAATCTTCTCGGCGTTGAACATCAGATTGTTGATCACCTGGTCTTCGCTGAGCTCGAGGCCTCGCGCGATGGTGTTGTAACGAACGTACTCCGCCGAATGGCAGCCGGAGCAGTAATTCATGAAATTACGCGCACCGCGCTGGAGCGATTCGACGTTATCCGGATCGTTGTCCGCTGACAGCAGCTCCAGATCGGTGGCCGCCATGGCGCTGCCAGCCAGGGAAAACACCGCCAGCGCGGCTATCAGGTACTTCGACTTAACCATGGTAAACCACCCTGTCAGGAACCGGCTTCGTCTTGTCGATTGCCGTGTAGTACGGCATCAACAGGAAGAACGCGAAATACGTCACGGTGAAAATCCGCGCCATCAGCACGTAGACGCCCTCTGCCGGCTGAACGCCCAGCCAGCCAAGAACAACGAAACTGACTGCGAACAGCGCCAGTGCCAGCTTGTAGATCGGGCCGCGATAGCGAATCGACTTGACCCGGCTGCGATCCAGCCAGGGCAGGAACGCCGGCAGCAGGACGGCCGCTGCCATCAGGATGGCGCCCCACAGCTTGCTCGGGACTGCGCGCAGAATTGCGTAGAACGGTGTGAAGTACCACACAGGCGCAATGTGCTCA
>CAZFVT010000168.1:0-7224 GCA_964522355.1 uncultured Woeseiaceae bacterium
CATTCGTGTTGAGCGTCATCATGCCGAGCAGCATGCTCTTGCCGACGCCGCTGCCGGCAAAAAGCCCCATACGCTGACCGCGGCCGACGGACAGTAGGGAATTGATGGAGCGCACACCCACGTCCATCTGGGAATCGATCGATTTTCGTTTCAGGGGATTGATGGGTTGACCCACGAGCGGGACGCATTCGCAGCCCTGGATGGGCTTGCCGTCGTCGAGCGGCTTGCCGCGGCCGTCCAGTACGCGGCCCAGCAGCTCATCGCCAACCATGATTTCGCGTGGCCCCGACACCGGAATCACCCGGGCGTTGGGGACGACGCCGTGCATGCTGCCGACCGGCATCAGGTACAGGCGCTCGCCGGAAAAGCCGACGACTTCTGTTTCGACACGTCGACCGTCGGCGGCAATAACGTCGCAACGGCCGCCGAGCTCCGCGTGGCAGCCCTCGGCTTCCAGCGCCAGACCGACGGTGCGTCGCAGGGTGCCCTCGACGATCATCTGGGGCCCAAGGTCGAGCGCACGCTCCTGGTACGCGCCGAGTCGCAAAGCACGTTCAAGATTTCGGTCCGATGACGGCCCAGGCAGGGAAGCGGCACTCATTGTCGTTCGTCGCCCGTAATCTGGCTGATCACTGACTTGAGCCGCGCCTCGGCGCTGGCATCGATGCTCGAGTTGTCCGTCGTCACCCGGCAACCGCCTTTCGTTATCAGCGGATCCTCGATCGTGACCCAGGCGGGTTCACCTTCGGCCATGGTGAGGTGTTCCCTTACGATGCTGGCGTCGTCCGGGTGGAGGTGGACCTGCACGTTCCTGGCGGCTACCGGCAGGAGCTGTATGGCCTCCCGGACAACGCCGATGACGTGGGTCGGATTCTGGCTCATCTCCCGCCGAAACAGTTGGCGCACGACGGTCATGGCAAGCTCGACGAGGGTTTTCTCGATCTGATCGTCGAGCTCGTCGAACGGTCGCGCCAGCGCCGTCAGTAGTTCGTCAAGGCGCTGCACGCGCGCCCGTATTTCCTGTTCACCGGCCGCGAGCCCTTCGGCGTGACCCTTTTGCCACGCCTCGTCATGAGCATCTTTCTGGATCGCCTCGAGCCGAGCCGCCGTCATGTAGCCCTGGCCGCCGCCACCGTCAATGGCGGGCACCTGCCAGCGAGCCGGCTCGGCGCCGGACTTATCAGACATACTGCTCGCCCCCCATGCCCAGATCGATGTCACCGGCATCGACCAGTCGGCGGGCGACGTCAAGGATCTCTTTTTGCGAACCCTCCACCTCAGAGAGCTTCATCGGTCCCTTGGCTTCCATGTCCTCACGCAGCAGGGCTGCAGCGCGTTTCGACATGTTGCTCATGATCTTGTCGCTGATGACCGGGTCGCAGCCTTTCAGCGCGACGACCAGGACGTCGTTGGAGACTTCGCGGAGCAGCGCCTGGATGCCCCGGTCGTCAACGTTCAGCAAGGTGTCGATCGTGAACATCATTTCCTGGATGCGATCCGAGACTTCCGGATTCTTTTCCTTGATCTGGTCGAGTATGGCTTCGCTCCGCTCTGGCTTGAGCGCGTTTACGATATCCGCAGCGACCTTGTCTCCGCCGACCTTCCGGGTGCTGCCGCCGGCCGCATCGGTCGATTTGCTGGCGATCAGGCTTTCGATCTCCGCCAGCGCGCTTTGCTGGATATCAGACAGGCCAGCTACACGCATGAGAATGTCCGATCGGATTTCGTCGGGTAGCCGTTCAACAACATCGGCCGCCTGCTGGCTTTCGAGGTAGGCGAGCACGATCGCGATGATCTGCGGGTGCTCGTCCTTGACGATTTCGACAACCTCACGTGAGTTCATCCACTTCAGCGCATCCAGGCCCTTCGCGTCGTCGCCGACCATGATGCGATCAATAAAGGCATTCGCCTTGCTCGTGCCAAACGCGTTGCCCAGGATCTTGCGAACGTAGGACTCTGTATCCACACCCAGCGCGGTCTGATCCTCGACGTCCGAGATGAAGCCTTCGAGGACCCTATCTGCATCATTTCGCGACACGTTCTTGAGCGATGCCATGGCCATCCCCAGCTTCTGGACTTCCTGGGCGTCCATGAATTTCAGAACCTCGGCCGCCTCCTGTTCGCCGAGCGTCATCAGTAAAAGCGCGGCGCGCTGCGTCCCGTCCATCGAACCTCCAGCTGCTTCATTCATTCGTTGCTACCCACTGCTTAACGACCTGCGCAACTCGCGCCGGGTCGTGCCCTGTCAGGTTCTTGGCGGCCGCAACCTTCTCGTTGTAATTGGGCATGGCGACCTGGGCGCCGGTCGCGTCATTGGCAGCCATGGGCATCGGCGTGGCGTGGCCACCGCCGAGGTACTCGCCGCTCAGCGCCGGTGCGCCGCCCCCGCCCGTTGCGACCACGCTGCGAAGCATGGGTCGAACGACGCCGAACGCGATGGCGAGGACAATGAGTGCACCAAGCACCTGCTTCGCGGCATCCTTGACAAACGGTGCCTGCCAGATCGGCGGCTCCTCGGGCTCAACGGCATCTTCAACGCGCATGAATGCTTGTCCGAGGACGACGACGGTATCGCCTCGCGCTTCGTTGAAACCGACCGCTTCCCTGACGACTGACGTGTAGCGCTCGAGCTCCGGCTGGCTGAGTGTCCGCGCCTCGGCGCCCTCTTCGACAGGGCTTTCATCGACGAGCACCGCAACCGACAGCCTGCGAATGGTATTGCTTTGCGGCCGGGTGTGGCTGATCGTTCGATCGACCTCATAGTTGCGAACGCTCGAACGTGAGGTGTTCCGGGCCTGCTGTTCTTCGTTGGCCGGCTCGGTCCCGTCCTCAACACCACCCGCTTCCGGCGGCTGGTTGCTGAGCGCGCCCGGCACGCCGGAGGCAACACCACCCGAGCCCGTGCGCTGATCCTCATCCAGTCGCTCGCTGCGGACAACGGTGTTGTTCGGGTCGAACGATTCGCGCGTCTCTTCGACGTAGGTGAAGTCGACATCTGCCACCACTTCAGCGCGAACCCGTCCCGGTCCGAGCAGCGGCGTCAGCAGGTCTTCGATACGCCGCTTGTAGGTCTCTTCCAGTCGACGTGTGTACTTGAACTGGCTGGTCGCCTGGGCGTCCGTCATTTCTTGCCCGGAAGAACTCAGGAGGCTGCCGAACTGGTCGACGAGGGTCACGTCGGTGGGTTGCAGGTCCGGAACGCTCGCAGCGACGAGGTTGACGATTGCGCCAGCCTGGTCGGACTGCAGCGACTGCCCGCGATAGAGATGTAGCAGAACGGATGCGCTGCTCGGCTTTTGATCGCGGATGAAGGCTGTGCGTTTCGGCAGCGCGAGGTGTACGCGGGCTTCGCGAACGGCTCCAAGGCTCGAGATCGTGCGTGCAAGTTCCGCCTCGAGCGCATGCTGATAGCGCGCGGTTTCCATGAACTGGCTGGTACCGAAGCTCGACTGCTCGTTCAGCCCCTGCATGCCCGCCGTCGCCGCATCGCCGAAACCCTGCGATGCCAGGTTCAGGCGCGCTTCGTGAAGATCGCTCTCCGGGACCAGAATGTCCCCGGTGCGGGTGTCCAGCTCGTATTCTATGTTGGAGGAACGCAGCGCGCTGACGATGTCAGCGGCCTCGGCACTCCCGATGTTCGTATACAACATCGTCATGGCCGGCTGCTGAGACCAGCCCGCCACGATAAAGCCTGCGGCCACCGCGGCCGACACGCCAATCAAGAGCAGTATCTGGCGTACCGCGGGGATACTGCCGAGGATTGCAAGATTCAGGTTATTGACCGGCACCGCCTGGCCGTCAATGACATTCCCGTTTTCCATCGTCGTTCTTCTTCCTTAGGGTTAGCGCCGCGAATCACACGGGCATATTCATGATGTCCTGGTAGGCCTGCACCAGCTTGTTGCGAACCTCGGTTACCGCGCGGAACGAGAGGTCAGCCTTCTGCGCGGCAATCATTACTTCAGCGAGGCTTGCGTCTCCCGTGCCGGTTTCGAACCCGACCTTCATCTCGCTCGACTTCGTTTGCGCTGTGTTTACCGCATCGAGCGATGTCTTCAGCATCTCGCCGAAGTCCACACCGGTTGGCTGCGGCGACGCGGTCGGCGTCCTGAGCTCCGCGCCAAGTGTCCTGATCTGGCTGAGCAGGTGGTCTGCGTTGATCTCATTCATGTCTGTCTCCCGGAATATCAATGCCGTTGTCCCGCATGCGCGCGAGCTTGTAGCGCAGGGTTCGCGGGCTGATGTCCAATGCCTTCGCTGCGGCGCCGCGCCGACCATGGCTGGCCTCGAGCGCGTCAAGAATCAGCTGGAACTCACGTTGTTCGAGATCATCCTGCAGGCCGCCGTCCTGAGCCGCAGGCGCCAGCCTTTCGGCGGCGCTGTCGGTGGACTCGTAGGCGATGTCCTCGGCGCGTAGTTCCTGACCTTTCAGCAGGATCAGGCTTCTCTGGATCAGGTTGTCGAGCTCTCGAACGTTGCCGGGCCAGCGATGTGCCAGTAGCGACTTTTGTGCGCACTCGCCCAGGGTGACGAGCGAGTAACCGGCGCGATCGATAAACAGCTGGGCCAGGGGAATGATGTCGTCGGGCCTTTCCCGCAACGGCGGCACGTGCAGCGGAAACACGTTGAGACGGTAGTAGAGGTCCTCGCGAAAACGACCGTCTTTCACGCACTGTTTTAGATCGCGGTTGGTGGTTGCGAGGACGCGAACATCGAGCTTGCAGAGCTTCTTGCCGCCAATCCGTTCGACTTCTCTTTCCTGGATGACTCTCAGAAGCTTCGCCTGAAGTGCAATATCCATCTCGGAAACTTCATCGAGGAGCAGGGTCCCGCCGTTGGCCTGTTCGAACTTGCCGGAGTGAGACTGCGTCGCGCCGGTAAAGGCCCCTTTCTCGTAGCCAAACAGCACGGCTTCGAGCATGTTCTCGGGGATAGCGGCGCAGTTGATGGCCACGAAGGGGCCGTCGTGCCGCGGCGAGCAGCTGTGAATGTACTGAGCAAGAACCTCTTTGCCCGAGCCGCTTTCACCGTTGATCATGACGGTCGCTTCGGTTGCTGCGACGCGTTCTGCAATGCTCAGCAAACGACGGGACTGCGGGTCTGCCGCAACCGGCGCTTGCCCTTCTGCTGATCGTGGCTTCAGGTACTTGCTGACGACGGCTTTGAGCGCGTCGGCCGTGAAGGGTTTGACCAGGTAATCGGCTGCGCCCTCTCGCATGACGTCAACGGCGTTTTCAATCGTGCCGTGGGCCGTCATCAGCACCGCGGGCAAGGTCGGATGATCGTCTCTTATGGTGCGCAACAAGGTCGCGCCGTCCATAGGCTGCATCTGCAGGTCGCTGACGACGAGGCCGATGTCCTCCTTGTTCAGGATGTTGAGCGCCGCCGGTCCGCTGTCCGCCGTAATGACCCTGACGGATTCCCCGGACAGGCTATCGAACAGGGCGCTCCTGAGATGCGCATCGTCCTCAACGATCAGTACCGTGCCGTCAGTCATTCGTCGACTCCTCCAGGGTGTCGATCACGTCCGGCAGGTGCAGCGTGAACCGTGTGCCCTGCCTGAGCGTCTCGACGCTGACGTCTCCGCCGTGTGCGCGGGCGACGGCCCGTACGACAGCGAGACCAAGTCCCGTGCCCTGCGGACGCGTCGTGAAGAAGGGTTCGAACAGGCGCGGCAGAGCGTCGCCGGGTATACCGGGGCCGTTGTCGGTGACGGTGAAGTAGACCGAAACCTCGTCCTGCCATGCGCCGAGCTTAATATTGGCAGGACCTTCGGACGCCTGTTCGGCGTTGATGATCAGGTTGATGAGCGCGCCTTTGAGCGCATCGGCGTTCGCCGCAAAGCGAAACGGCAGATGCTCTCGATCACTGCTAGCTATGTCGCTGCCATCGATCAGCAGCTCGAGTTCTGACTGATCGCCGAGCTGTGGTCCGACCGTCTGCCGGATGTCGTCGAACAGCACGTCGACGTCGACGATCTCCTCCGCCGGCTTGCCGCCGGAGGCAAAATTCAGCATGTCGTTGACCATACGGCCGAGGTCATTGAGCCGATCGTTAAGGATCTGAACGACTCTCTGCTGCGCGTCATCGTTTGCCGTGAGCTGCGACACATAAAGCATCGCTGAAGCCAAGGGCGTGCGGACCTGGTGGGCAAATTCCGCGGTCATCTCCCCAATGGCCGAGAGACGCTCGCTGCGTTCCCGCAATGCCGCCATCTGCCGACTCTCGGTAATGTCGGACAGCAACAGGATTTCGCCAGGCTCATGCTGCAGCGCTTGCCGCGACAGGCTGAGCCAGCGTCCATCCTTGAGTTCGATGTTGCCGTCTTCGCTAGCGCCTTCGCCGGCTTCACGACGGATGATGTCTGCCCACGCGCATCCGTTGAGCGGCTCGCCAAAGAGCGCCAGCGCCCGGCTGTTCTGCTCGCGAATGAGACCTTCACCGTCGATGACGAGAATGGCTCCGGGCAGGGTCTCGAGCAGCAACGCCAGTCGATGCGACAGGCGCTCCTTTTGCATCAGCTCGTGGACGCGCGCCGAGCGCACTTCACTGAGCTCAGCGGTAAGCCGTTCAAGCCGATCTTTGAGTTCACGATAGGAGTCCTCGAGCTGCGAGGAATGTTGATTGAAGATCTCGAACGCGGAATGCAGCTGCTCGGCATTGATCGCACTGGCTGTCACAGACTCCTCTCTCGCCGGAATTCCGGCTACTGGTAACGGTGTTTATACATAGGCAAGTTACGTGCCAATTCATAAATTCTATATTTTTCAGGTATTTATAAACGCTCAACCAGGAAAAACACGTCAATAAAATGACGACGGCCCGAAAAACGTCGCGGTGCCGACGGGTTTCCGACAGCCAATGTTGGCCCGCTGCAGGCGAACGTCTGGATGCTGACGGGTCGGGACTCGTGGGATTCGGACGTCGGCGTGGGCGGCAATCAACGTCTAAGCAAGCGGACGCCTGCGGCCGAATGCCGAGCGCGGGCCGATGACGGCAGTTTGCCGTCTGGTCCTGGCGGTAGAAACGAGGTCTTAAGGCTTCGGGCTGGCCCGGAACGGGCTAGTTAACGTCGGCGGCGATGTCGTACTTGCCGATTTTCTCGACCAGGGTCGTGCGGCGCAGTGACAGCATTCGCGCGGCGCGAGCAACGACGCCGCCGCTCGCGTCCATCGCCTGGCCGATGAGCTGGCGCTCGACCGTCGCGAGGTGTTCTTTCAGGTT
>CAZFVT010000169.1:0-7164 GCA_964522355.1 uncultured Woeseiaceae bacterium
TAGCTGGCGGTGACCTGGATGGTCGGCGGCACGACCTCGGGGTACTCGCCTACCGGCAACAGCGGTATCGCGATCAGTCCGGCGATGAGTATGAATATCGACAGGACGCTGGCGAAGATCGGTCGATTGACAAAGTTACGTGAGATGTCCACTTACTGAGCTCCGGCCTCGACCATGACGGGATTGCGCATGTCCACCACCTGCGGGGCAACGGGCGCGCCAGAGAAGAAAATCTTGCGGATGCCGTTGACGACAATCCGGTCGCCTGCGACGAGGCCTTCACGAACGACGCGTAATCCATCGATTTCGCGGCCGAGCACGACGTCACGACGAATCGCCTGACCTTCAGGCGTCACGAGGTAGACGAACTTGCGGTCCTGGTCTGTCAGCACCGCCGACTCGTGAATCAGCGTGGCCTCGTACTCGCCGCTGCCGAGCAGTCGAACGCGGGCGAACAGGCCAGGAATCAGGTAGCCGTCCGGGTTGTCGATGAGTGCGCGTCCCTGGATCGTGCCGGTCGCCGGATCGATACGGTTGTCAACGAAGTCCATGTAACCCTGGAAGGGGAAGTCTGTGCTCGAGGCAAGGCCAACCTGCACCGGGTTCGGGGTGTCCCTGGAGCTCGGCCGCTCACCGGCATTCGCCTGCGCCTGGTACTTCAGGTAGATGTTTTCGTCGCCCTCGAAGACGACGTGAATTGGATCGATGGAAACCAGGGTCGTTAACACCGTCAGTTCCGGGCTCACGAGGTTGCCGGCGCGGACCAGCGCTTCGCCGATGCGACCGGAGATGGGTGCGCGAATCTGTGTGAACTCGAGGTTAAGTTCTGCTGCCGTCAGCGCGGCCCTCGCGGCCGCCAGATCGGCCTCGGCCTGGCGGAGTTCGCCGTCTCGTCGTTCCAGCTCTTCGGCCGATACAGCGCGCGCATCCGCGAGGGTCTGCGCTCGCTCGAGATCCTGTCGAGCGAGGACCACCCGGGTCTCAGCACGAACGACCGCCGCCCGCTGTGAATCCGCGGCCGCCTTGTACTCGCGATCGTCGATCGAAATAAGGAGGTCTCCGGCTTCGACCACCGCGCCTTCTTCGAAGTGAACCGAGTCGAGATAGCCGGCGATCCTTGGCTTGATTTCGACCGTGTTGACGGCCTGGATACGACCGGTGAAGTCGTCCCATTCGACGACCGGTTCAACCAGCACTTCGGCGACACCGACGCCGGCGGGAGGCGGACCGGCGGGCGCACCACCGCCGCCTCCGCCGCAGGCGGCGACAAGCAGGGCGAGGCTGGAAGAGACAAGGAGGCGTCTGCGCCTTCGCGGGCGCGTTACAGAGTCAGGCATGATTTACTCGGTAGGGTTGTCGTCTTTGGTCGACGCTTCGGCCGACCAGTCAATGGCGGTTTTTTCCAGCAGCGCAACCAACTCTCGGCGGGTATCGGCCGGCATCTCAGGGCAGCAGAAAAGCTCTGACCAGAACAGGCCGATGGCCGCGAAGCGCAGCATCTGCAGCTTCAGGTTCTGCTCGTCCCAGTCGATGGCATCCATGCGTTCGCGCTCGAAATCACGCGCCGGGTCGAGAATCGGCGGGTCGAGCGTCGCGGCACTCAACATGCCGGAGACAAAGCGTCGGCGGTCCGGATCCTCGTTGGTATGGGCGCGAATAAACCCGATCAGCTCGGCGGCCTCCGACGGGCAGTCGTCCGGCTCGTTGTCGGTCTCAACTTCCTTCCATTGGCGCACGTCGTGTTCGACCAGACCCTGCAAAAGGGCCTGTTTGGTGGGGAAGTGGTAGGTGATCCCGCCACGCGTAACGCCGCTGACCTGCGAGATTTCGTCAAAGGTCAGGGCACCGGCGCCGCGCTCCAGAACAATGTCCCGAGAGGCGTCGATGATCTTTTTCCGAGCTGCTGGTAGTCGTCCCATGGCCATAACTATACAGAACGTTCTGTATAGTTAAATGAATTTTTTGTGACGAACCTGGCTCGGACCTCTCCCCGGCTCAAATCGCCTGAACCTGGCGCGACCGGACGACGTTCGCGCGGCTGGCATCCCGTCTGGGGCGTTGGGGGTATTGCTGACCACAGTGCCAAAGGGATTTCATCGATTCAGGTTGTGCGCAATCGTCAGGCGGACTACCCTGACCGGGAGATTGACGGGTGAGAGGTTCCCAACGGGAACCGCTAAACGGGAAGACGGTGCGCTGCAATCAGGCAATTCCGTCACTGCCCCCGCAACGGTAGACAAGTCAGCCGACCATCCGCCACTGCGCTTGAAACATGAATGAGCGTGGGAAGGCGGTCGGCGAGACCGACGAAGAGTTTTCGACGGTCACTTGTGAGTCCGGAGACCGGCCCGTCAACAATCCAAGGTTCAACTGCGGCGGGCGGTTGCGCGGGTCATTCCTGTGTCTCCCTGTCGACAGATGAACCGATTCGCCGAATCGGGGACTTCGGTCAGGGGGAGTCAATCCATGCAGTTCATCATCAAGTGTGCAGCCGTCGCTGCCTGCGCAACGCCGTTTCTTGTTCTTGCGGCTGAATCCGACATCGGTCCATCGGGCGAGGCCAACTCGCTGGACCAGATCATCGTTACCGGAGCGCGAACGCCCATAGACACCGCTCGACTGGGCAGCGCTACAACCATTATCACCGGAGATCAGATCCGCAGCCGCCAGCAGCGCTACGTGTCTGACTTCCTCAGGACCGTGCCCGGATTTGCCGTCAGTCAGACCGGCGTGCTCGGTACCCAGACCCAGGTTCGGGTGCGGGGATCGGAAGCAAATCATGTTCTTGTCCTGATCGATGGCGTGCGAGCCAACGATCCGGCGACCGGCGACGAGTTTCGCTGGGAGCATCTCGGAACCGGCAACGTCGAACGCATCGAAATTATTCGCGGACCGCAAAGCGCGCTCTGGGGCAGTGAGGCAGTCGGTGCGGTCGTCAACGTCATCACGCGCTCGGATCGCAGCAACAGCACACTGAACGCTTACTCGGAGTTTGGTGAAAACAACACCACCAACCTTGGTTTGAGCGGCTCCGCCAACGTTGCTGACTGGCAGTTCGGCATCGGCTACGACGACCAGGAAACCGATGGCCAGAACATCTCGCGAACCGGTGATGAACGAGACGGCGCAGAGCTGTCGACCGGGACACTTTCAGCGCGCTACCGGGCCAGCAGCCAGTTCGAGCTAAACGCCGGGCTGCGGGTCGTTGACGCGTCGACGGATACCGACCCGGTAGATTTCTTTGTTACCGGGCTTCCGGTGGACGGGGACAATCGAACTGACAGCGACAACGTCGTCGGTCGCCTGAGCGCATCCTGGGTTCCAGGCAACGGGCGCATCTCCTATCGGGCCAGAGCGGCCTACTACGATTCCGAGCACAAGAACTTTGCCGATAGCGCGGAGACCTCTGCAACGTCCTCGGAGCGTGTGACTTTTGGGCTGCAGTCCGACCTTCGCCTTGGCGACAATCTCCTGTCACTTGCGCTGGAACGCGAAGACACCGATTTTCGCCAGCGCGGCGAAGTGGGCTTCGGCGATCCAAACCAGGATCAGTCGATCGACGTAACGAGCGTCATCGCCGAGTACCAGCACCTGCAGCTCGAACGGCTGACCTGGATACTGGGCGCCCGCTACGATGACAACAGCGATTTCGGTGACGCGGTGTCCGGGCGCGCTTCAATGGCCTATCAGCTGGCAGAGCGAACCCTGCTCCGGGCAAGTATCGGCACCGCCTACAAGACGCCGACCTTTACTGAACGATTCGGCTTTTTCCCCGAACAGTTCATTGGCAACCCGGATCTTGATCCGGAGACGTCGGTTTCTTACGACCTCGGCATTGAGCAGCGGCTACTGGACGATGCTCTCACCGTGCAGCTGTCCTTGTATCGACAGGACCTCACCGATGAGATCAATGGCTTCGTGTTTGACCCGGAGACATTCCTGTCGACCGCCGAGAACCTCAGCGGAAACAGCCGGCGATCCGGCGTGGAGTTCGCCGCAAACTGGCAGGCTACGGCTGCGCTGTCTTTTGCCGCTATGTACACCTACGCCGACGCGGACGAAGAAGACGCGAATGGCCAGCGTGTCAGCGAGCTGCGACGTCCGCGGCATTCCGGCAGCCTGTCGCTGAACCTGGCGCCGCCGGAAGGCCGTGTCCAGTTCTCGCTGGTCGCCGACTACGGCGGGGATCGTAAGGATGTGTTTTTTCCACCGTTCCCTGATCCGTCCGAGGTCGTGCCCCTCGACAGCTACTGGCTGGTTGACGCGAACCTGCAGTACCGGATCGCAGATTCATTCACGTTTTTTGTGCGAGGTCAGAATCTGCTCGACGAGGACTACGAGCAGGTCTTCGGTTACCGAACGCTGGGGCGCACCGGCTACGCCGGGATTCGGATTACTTTCGGAGGGGAGACCTAACGCCATGAACGCCATCATCATCGCCGTGGCAACAGCCATTCATCTATTACCGCATCCCTATAACGTTTCGACCCTGGGGGCGCTGGCGCTGTACGCCGGCGCCTTCGGCCGTCGACCGGGTACGGCGCTCACTCCATTGATCCCGCTGTCCCTGGGGCTCCTGATCACCGGACTTTACGAACCGCTGATTCTGGGGGCCGTGGCCGCCGGCTTCTTGTTGGCAACGATTCCCGGTCGCGTATTCCTGTCAGGGCAGCGAACGCTCGGCTTCTACGGGGCTGCTGTGGCAACGGGCGCTGTCCTGTTCTACCTCGTGTCCAATCTCTCGGTCTGGTGGGTCTACTACCCGAGGAGCGTTGAAGGTTTCGTCGCCTGTTACCTGAACGGCCTGCCGTTTCTTGGACAGAGCATGGTCGCCGACGCCGCGTACTGCTTCCTGCTGTTCGGCCTGCACGTTCTGATCGAAAAGCGAAAGGCGGTGCAGGTCGTCGCGTGAGAATCGCGACGCTCCTGCCGAGCGCCACCGAAATCGTTTGTGCGCTGGGTCTTGAGGACTCGCTGGTCGGCGTGTCGCATAGCTGTGCCTATCCGGAGGCTGCAAAAAAGCTGCCGGCGATGACCAGCACTCACGTGCCCTATGAGCGCGACAGCCAGACGATCGACGCCTACGTTCGCGAGCATCTTGGCAGCCACGAGGCGCTCTACGATCTGCACATTGATCGCCTGAAGGCCGCCCGGCCGGACGTCATCATTTCCCAGGCGCTTTGCGACGTCTGCGCGGTGGCGAGCGGGGACGTGCTCGACGCCGTTCAGGGTTTGCCGGGCTCACCGGAGCTCATCGACCTGACGCCGAAAACTCTCGAGGATGTGTTCGACGATATCGAGCGGGTCGGTTATCGGCTCGGCCATGGCGCGAGGGCCCGGGCGATCGTTGCTCAGTTAAGGGAGCGTCGGCAGCGCGTCGCCGACCGGACTGAAGGCCTCGATCCGGAAGAAAGGCCGCGCGTGGTCTTTCTCGAATGGCTGCTGCCGCCGTTCAACGGCGGCCATTGGAACCCGGAGCTGGTGAACATCGCCGGTGGCATCGACCTCATCGGCGCCCGCGGCGAGCCTTCCAGCACCCAGGACTGGCCGTCTATCCTCGCGCTGGCTCCCGATCTCGTGTTCGTTGCCTGCTGCGGTTTCGACATACCGCGCGCGATGCAGGACGTGCAGGCGCTTGCCGAAACGGCGGAGTGGAAGACGCTCCTTGCCGGGGCGAGCCGCGGCGCCTTTGTCACGGACGGCCATGCCTACTTCGCGTCTCCCGGGCCGAGGCTCATCGACGGACTCGAAATCATGGCGAAGGCGTTTCATCCAGACCTGTTCGGGGAGCCGTCTCCCGACCGGTGTCTGCGACTGTGAGCGACTCGCCGAGGCGTCGCGTACTCCTGTCATGGAGCAGCGGCAAGGATTCGGCCTGGTGCCTTCACGGACTCAGGCAAAATCCAAGCATCGAGGTTGTGGGACTGCTTACAACCGTTAACCGGGAAGCCGATCGAGTCGCGATGCACGGCGTCCGCCGCGTGCTCCTTGAGCAACAGGCGGATCGAGCCGGGTTACCGCTGACTGTCGTCGAGCTGCCCTGGCCGTGCAGTAACGTTGATTACGAGGCCGCGCTGCGGCAAGGACTGGACGGCCTGTCCAGGAAAACGCCGTTTGACGAAGTTGCCTTCGGGGATCTCTTCCTCGAAGACGTTCGCGCGTATCGTGAGACCCAGATGTCGGCATGGGGCTATGCCTGCCGATTCCCGCTGTGGGGACTCGATACCCGAGTGCTTAGCCGCGAAATGGTCGACGCCGGTCTGCGGGCGATTCTTACCTGCGTAGATCCCGCGCAGGGCAGCAAGCCGTTTCTCGGGCGAGTCTACGACCATTCGTTGCTGGACGAGCTGCCGGCCTCGATAGATCCCTGCGGTGAGAACGGCGAGTTCCATACGCTGGTAACGGCGGGACCCATGTTCGCCGAATCAATCCCGGTCCGCGCCGGTCGCACGGTCTCCCGGGAGGGGTTTGACTACGCGGACGTGCTGCCGACCTGAGTTTCGTGAATGGCCGACGCGCAAACGGTTGCTGTCGACGGCATTACTGCGGATGACGTTTCACTCCTGAGCTGACTGACAGCACCCGGCCGGAACCGCTTAACTTATTGAAGTTACTGGTATTCGCTGGTGTCGTTTACTGCATTCGATAATTTGAATCGTTTTCTGGAAATATATGCGATTTAATCGAACTTCCAAACGCAGTCACTCACCGAAGAGGGAGTCCCCCATGCGAAAAATTTCACTCTCAGCGCTGTCCGTCGCTGTACTGGTTGCGATCTTTGTCGCGGCCGACTTTGCGGCGGCGCAAGAGCCCAAATCCAATCAATTCTGGTGGCCAGACAATCTCGATCTGTCCCCGCTACGTCAACAATCACCGGAATCCAACCCGATGGGCGCGGATTTCAACTACGCCGAAGCGTTCCTGCAGCTTGACCTCGATGCCGTCAAAGCCGATATCGAAGCCGTAATGACCGAGTCGCAGGAATGGTGGCCGGCCGACTACGGTCACTACGGGCCGTTCTTCATTCGTATGGCCTGGCACAGTGCCGGTACCTACCGAACGCTCGACGGCCGCGGTGGCGCAGCCGGCGGGCAGCTTCGTTTCGAGCCGCTGAACAGCTGGCCGGACAACGCCAACCTCGACAAGGCCCGACGCCTGTTGTGG
>CAZFVT010000170.1:0-5768 GCA_964522355.1 uncultured Woeseiaceae bacterium
GTGCAATTGCCGCATTCAGGCTGCCGGTCACCGGGTCTTCAAGAATGGCACCGTGCTGATCCGAGAACAGCGCACGAACTTCGAAATCCGTCTCACCTCGGCCTTCCCAGGGCCCAACCAGCCCGACTTCGATACGGGACGGGTGACGGGTTGCCGCCTCCACGTCGAGGACGGCCTCTGCGCTGGCCAACCGCACGCCCAGCCAGCCGGGTCCATTGTCTATCCATTCCGCGTCCACCACCTGATCGCGGGTGATGGCAAGAAATTCGCAAACCTCGTCCATTTTCTCTTCACCCGGCGGTCCCGTGCGGATCAGGGGTGGCGCGGCAAAGGCGAGTCCGTCATCGTCGTGCCGTATCGTGACCAGCCCGGCGCCGCACTCCTGAACCACGCGACCCGGAGTGGATGGCCGCCCACCGGCTTCCATCCAGGCCCGGCAGCTGCCGAGCGTAGGGTGCCCGGCGAAGGGCAGCTCCCGATCGAGGGTGAAAATGCGAAGCCTGTAGTCCGCCTGGGGATCCTCTGCCGGCAGCAGGAAGGTCGTTTCGGACAGATTCATCCAACGCGTTATGGCCTGCATCTGCTCGGTGGAGAGACCGGTGGCGTCGTGTATGACCGCGACCGGGTTACCGAGCAAGGGCTCGGGAGAGAACACGTCGACCATGCGATAGTCGTACTGCATAAGGCGTTCCTGCAAACTGGAGCTGGGACTTCATCGTCCGGTGCGGGCCGATCATGCGCAATACACAGTTACTCCCCAGACTGCCCGGAACAGTGCTGGATCTATACGCGGTTCCCGTCGACTTCTACTCGGCCTGCGAGTCTTCAGGTCCGGACAACACCTGAGCGCTGGCGCCGGGCAGCGCCTCGAGCCAGGCATCTGAGCTCCACGCATCCTGGCCACCTGCTCGCATCGAGCCACCGAGGGATCGGCCCAGCGCCGCGGCGCACATTCGCTGAACGTAGGGCAGCGATCGCTCATAAACGGGCAGGCTGTCGCCAAGCTTATTGCCCGCATCGAGCCGCTCCACGAAGTCGCGGTAAGCATCGGCCAGCGCCTCCGACACCGGGCCTGGTTGGCCGAGGCTTTCAGAAGGGTCGATTGACCAGGTCGCATCTTCATGCAGCACGCAGGCGCCGGCATAGGCATCTCGACGACGATCACAGTTCCATTCTGCGGGCGACACAAGGCTTAGGCTCCAGGCCTCGTTGAAGAAATACAGGTGATAGGTCTTGTTTCTGACCGGCCTGAAACCAAACGACGACGACAGCACAAGGAGTGATGTGAAGTAGTCTGCGAGGAGCTGCGCCGGCCGCTTTGCAACCACACCCCGAGGCTGGCTCTGCGTCCAGTCATCCAGCAGACCGACGAGCCCCTTCCCCTGAGGGTTCGGGCGCGCAGCCTTTTGCGGTAGGACGTCTGTCCCCGGCATCGCGGGGGACGCCCGGTTTTTGGTGTTGTCAGCGTTCATCAGGAGCACGAATCCGTGTGCAGGTTTGATCCACGAAGGAAGCCGGGCGGACAGCCAGCTTAGCTCCTCGCGGGGCGATTTTCGCGCGGGCGACTATAGCTCAAGGTCCTGCCGAACCCTAATCGCCGGCGGTGAGCTCGAAGGCACCGGCGGCAGGGAAGGTTGGTCCAGGCCCCAATGTATCGCTTTTCTGACACGCTTGGGTGTCAACTAAAGGGTAATTTTAGAAATAATGTAACATTCGAAAAAACCGATGACTCACCAAGAAAAAGGCGACTTTTTCGGACAGGGTCGAGTCGTTACAGTTGCACGCTATCGTAACTATTAAAACGTTTGTGGTCGCAGCGGTAGATGTTGACCCCGCATGATCGATCCCCCGCCAGCCGAGCTTTAGTGCCGTGTCCCGGCGATCCGATGACTGCAAACGCCCCTCGCAAGACCGTTTTCAACTGGAACCAAGGCAGAGGAGTTGGCGCATGATGGAAAGCAAGCTGGATGCTAAAGAGTTCGCTTCAATATTGCAGATCTTTGGCCACCCCGATCGAATTCGTATCATCGAAGAGCTGGCCCGCGACGAGAAAGACGTCAAGACCCTGCTCGGCATTCTCAAGCTTCCCGGGCCTCGCGTTTCACAACACCTGAGCCTCCTGCGCGCCTATCGCATTGTCGACGAACGTCGAGTCGGTCGTCACCGCCTCTACCGTCTGTTGCAGCCTCAGCTGGTGAGCTGGATGGGGCAGGGGATGCGCATTCTGGAAGATCGCACCGAAGTCGCTCGGGCGCCGAGAATCCACAGCGTCAGCTAGCCGTCGCGGTTGCTCTGCTTTTAGAGCAGCGGCTCGGCGAGCGATCACGAAATTACCAGGAATACCCACTGACATGCCTGCATTCTCATCCGGCGTTATCCAGTTTCAGAGGAACGTGTATCCCGCGAAGAAGGACCTGTTCGACGTCCTTAGCCGCGGGCAGTCGCCTGAAGCGCTTTTCATCACCAGCGCCGATGCTCGCATTGAGCCCGCCTTGTTGACGCAGACAGATCCCGGCGACCTATTCGTCTGTCGCAACGCCGGCAACATCGTCCCGCCTCACTCCAGCCATACCGGCGGCGTCACCGCGACCATCGAGTTTGCGGTGGCGGTGCTGAACGTTCCGCACATCATCGTCTGCGGCCACACGGGCTGCGGCACCATGCAGGCAGCCCTGCATCCCGATGGCTGCGAGTCGTTGCCGCATGTGAAGGTTTGGCTGGAATACGCACAGGCGGCGATTGATGCCGTCAATGAGCAGGCTCCGGACGCCAGCGAAGCTGAACGCATGCACCTGCTGCTGCGGGAGAACGTCAAGCTGCAGCTTGCGCACCTCAAGACTCATCCCAGCGTCAAAGAACGCCTGGACCGCGGCGATCTGTCGTTGCACGGCTGGGTTTACGACATCAAGAGCGGCTGCGTCGATGCGTTCGACGAAGCCACCGATAAATTTGTGCCGGTCGCAGACCGGTACGCAGAGGAGGCGTCGGCATTCGTCGCCCCCGAATTGTGTGCTACCGGTTAGCAGATCGGTAGATTTTCAGCCTGCCGGGGAACCGATACGCAGGAGTCATCGAAGACTCTGAAGTATCGGGAGGGAGGCGTTTCAGCCTGACTGATCTGATCGTCGGACAAAAAGGACGGTCAATACAGCGACGGCTACAAACCAGGACGTTTCACCATGTTCAAGGAACTCAAGTACGACCTGCCCGCGAGTGTTGTGGTATTCCTCGTCGCTTTGCCTCTGTGTCTTGGCATTGCGCTTGCCAGCGGTGCGCCGCTGTTCGCGGGTCTTATCTCCGGCATCGTCGGCGGCATCGTCGTCGGTTGCCTCAGTGGCTCCCAGGTCGGCGTTAGCGGACCCGCAGCCGGCCTCGCTGCAATCGTACTCGCGGCGATTACGACGCTCGGCAACTACCAGGACTTCCTGGTTGCCGTGGTTCTCGCTGGCTTCATCCAGCTGATCTTCGGATTCCTGCGGGCCGGCATTATTGCCTACTACTTCCCGTCCTCCGTGATCAAGGGCATGCTCACCGGCATCGGTATCATCATTATCCTGAAGCAGATACCGCATCTCTTCGGCTATGATGGTGACCCGGAAGGCGATCTTGCGTTCATGCAGGTCGATGGCGGGACGACGTTCTCCGGAATTTCGAACGCGCTGAGCAACATCAGCCCCGGGGCAACGCTAATCGGCCTGCTTTGCCTCGCGATCCTGGTCTACTGGGACGTGGTGTTGACCAAGAAGGCCAAGGTCTTCCAGCTCATCCAGGGGCCGCTAGTCGCTGTTGTGGCGGGTATCGTCTTCTTCCTGTTCACCCAGGGCAATTCGACGTTCGCGATCAGCAGCGCGCAGCTCGTTAGCGTACCGACCCCGGACAGCCTGTCGGGCTTCTTTGGACAGTTCAGCCTGCCAAACTTCGACGCTATCTATAACCCGCAGGTCTGGGTCATCGCATTCACCGTTGCGCTGGTCGCGAGCCTGGAAACGCTGCTTTGCGTCGAAGCAACCGACAAGATGGACCCGCAGAAGCGCGTTACGCCGACTAACCGCGAACTCCTGGCGCAGGGCACGGGCAACGTCATTGCCGGCATGATCGGCGGTCTGCCGATGACCCAGGTCATCATCCGCAGTTCGGCCAACATTCAGTCCGGTGGCCGGACCAAGCTGTCTGCGATCATGCACGGTTTCTTCCTGCTCATCCTCGTCATGTCGATCCCGGGCCTGCTCAACATGATCCCGCTGGCGGTGCTGGCTGCCATCCTGCTGCAGGTTGGCTACAAGCTGGCCAAGCCGGCCCTGTTCAAGCAGATGTTTGAGCTGGGCTGGAAGCAGTTCCTGCCGTTCGGCGTCACCGTCGCAGGCATCGTCTTTACGGACCTGCTGGTCGGTATTGGTATGGGTCTCGCGGTCGGGGTCGTGGTTATCCTGATCAAGAGCTACCAGAACTCACACTTCCTGCACATCGAAGAAGGCACCGATGGCGTTGGCCGCTTCAAGATGACGCTTGCCGAAGAGGTGACCTTCTTCAACAAGGGTGCCATCCTTCGCGAACTGGACAGCCTGCCCGAAGGGACGCGCCTCGACTTTGACGTCTCCAAGACGCGCTACCTCGATAACGACATCATCGAGATTCTCGACGACTTTGCCTACAAGGCCAATCTTCGAAACATCAGCATCAAGCTGATCTCGGAGTACGGTGAAGTCGAGAATCCGCCGAGCTACATCGAGTACTTCAAGCTGGCACCAAAGGCCAAGGCCGAACAGTCGACGGGCGGCGGCCAGGCGACGCCGGCACCGGCTACCTGACAGGACTGCCGTTGCTATCGGGCTTGCCGGCCTTCACCGACTGGCAAGCCCGGTGAATTCGGGACCCCTGGTTTTCGGTCTTTGTACCGGCCACCAGCGGGTCCTTTTCTTTGGCTGACGGATTCCTGGCATTCATCCTTGCCCGGTTTCCTGTCGCTAGTTAGCAGGCCCCTAATACTCTTTCCGTTCGAAACCTGCTCTACGTTTTTCGAGAAACTCTCATTAACACTCCGCTACTCCGGCTAGCGCAGAGGAGCGGCCAACTCAGCAACAGCGTATAAAGCCGATCGTCGCTTCAGCACCATCGAGATAATCAGTGCTCACCGCATTACTGAACCGAATTGTGCGTGTCCGACACGGCGCAATTCAGCTACCCTTCGGCGCATACGGAGGAAGCGATGAAAACGATAGGCATCATCGGCGGCATGAGCTGGGAAAGCACCGCCGTCTACTACCAGAACCTCAACCGCCTGGCACAGGAGAGGCTCGGCGGTTTGCATTCGGCACAGCTGTTACTGTGGTCATTCGACTTTGCCGAAATTGAAGCGCATCAGATGGCCGGCGACTGGGACAGCGCCACGCGGTCCATGGTTGAGGCAGCTCAGCGTCTCGAACTCGGCGGCGCCGAATGTATCGTCATCGCGACGAACACCATGCACCTTATGGCGGCAGACGTGCAGGCCGCTGTAGACATTCCCCTGATCCACATTGCCGATGCAACGGCCACGGCAATTCGTAACGCTGCTTCGAAATCTCCCTTACTGCTCGGCACCCGCTTTACCATGGAACGGGATTTCTACAAGGGACACTTGCAGACCCATCACGACATTACGGCGATGATTCCCGGCGATGCAGATCGAGAGGTCGTTCATAACGTCATCTATGAAGAGCTTTGCCAGGGACTTGTCCGTGCGGAGTCCAAAAGCGCCTACCTGGACATCGTTAAGCGCATGGAAGAGG
>CAZFVT010000170.1:5813-7108 GCA_964522355.1 uncultured Woeseiaceae bacterium
CGATGACCTCAACGTGCCCGCATTTGACACGGCAGAACTTCATGCACGTGCCGCCATGGACTATGCGTTGGACTAAATCACTTAAAACTGTGACGGGTGCCCATGTCAGACCGTGACATTCCTTCTATCGTCGGTATTCCGGCTATTGACAGTCACCGACCAGCCGGGCGCGTTGTCCTGCATTTGGCGAAGCTTTAGTCAAATGCGCCAAGTGGTGTAACAGAAGACCATTTACGGACCACCGCTTAGACTCTGAACAAGCCGGCTACTCCGTATCGGTTCATACACTTGCGCCTGTCTGGCGCCGGTGCCGTTGATAGCGTGAAGCCGATCACACCACCTATTAAAGAATATCGCTACGCTCAGCCTCAAGAATAATCTTAGGCGATCAGCACCGTGTGTCGCCCTGATCCAGAGAGCTAGCCGTGATAACGACGCTGAATTCACAGAAAGGACTGACGCTGCTTGAGCTGCTCATCGTCCTCTCTATCGTCTCCATCCTGCTATCGACGGGCGTGCCTTCTTTTCGCAACGCCGTGATGGACAGTCGCATGGTTGACGGCTCTAACGCCTTCGCGTCTTCCATAAGCGCCGCACGCAGCTCTGCCATTCGCTTCCAACGCCAGGTAACGATCTGCCCGATAGACGACTACGAGGCAGCTCTGTTGTCCTGCAGCAACGATACCGACTGGACGACCGGCTGGATGGTATGGGTGGACCAGGACCGGGACGGTGCGACTACTGCCAATGAAATCCTGTCAACTCAGCAACCCCTGCACGCATCGCTGAGCTTTGACAGCGGAGCGGCCGACGACTTTACCTACGACGGACGCGGTTTCCTGATTAGCGGCGGCGATGATCTTGTCGTGTGCGACAGCCGTACGGGCGAAGAGGGCCGAATAATCCGTGTCAACGGTATTGGCCGCACGAGTGTCGCCCGGCAGGTATGCCCATGATTCCGGCTCGACGCTTGGGTTCTCGCCAGCAGCGAGGCTTCACCCTGGTTGAGGTACTGGTCGCGGCCCTGATTTTGGGGGTTGGGCTCGTTGGCGTTGCGGCGCTTCAGGCGCTGGCCCTCAGGAACAACCAGAGTGCGTTCATGCGCTCGCAGGCGACCGCCATGGCCTACGATCTCGCCGACCGGATGCGTTCCAACGTTCCCGGTGCGACCGGCGGTTTTTACGATCCCGCTACCGCCGCCATAAACAACAACTGCGTCACCACCACGGGCTGCAACCCGGCACAGATCGCCGCACACGACGTGGCCGAGTGGAACGCCGCGATTGCCGACTACC
>CAZFVT010000171.1:0-7079 GCA_964522355.1 uncultured Woeseiaceae bacterium
GCGGTATCGCTGTTTGCACTGTTCGTCAGCGCCTACACCCTGCGCATGGAGGAGCCGGACTGGATTCCTGTAAAGGATCCGGACCTGCTCTGGATCAACACCGGCTTCCTGGTGCTGGCCAGCATCGCCTATCACTGGACGCGTAACCAGGCCATCGCTGGTCGCCGCGAGTACCTGATGACGGGCCTGCTGATCTCCGGGGTTCTTTCGGCGTTGTTCCTGTTCGGTCAGCTGGTTACCTGGGAGCAGCTGCAGCAGGCGGGTTACTACATTGGCAACAATCCCGCCAACTCGTTTTTCTACCTGCTGACCGCGATGCACGGCCTGCACCTGCTCGGCGGTCTCTGGGTATGGGGGCGCTCGGTTCGCCAGGTATGGGCCGGAGCCGAGGCGGACTCGGTTCGCCTGAGCATCGAGCTATGTACGATCTACTGGCACTTCCTGCTGCTCGTCTGGGTTGTGTTGTTTGGTTTGCTGTTATCCACCTGAATAGGGGCTGGAAGTTATGTCGGAAGCGGTAATGAGTGATTCGGGAGAGCTGACTGAAGGGCTGACCGGGGTCGTCGAAGACTTCTCGTCGGACAAGCAGTCGTTCCACACCCCGTGGGGGAAGGCCATGATGTGGATCTTCCTGCTGAGCGACACGTTCATCTTCAGCTGCTTCCTGATCTCCTACATGACGGTTCGCCTGTCGGCGACCGATCCCTGGCCGAACCCTTCTGAAGTCTTTGCCTTAAGCTTTGGCGGCGAGCCGATTCCGCTAATCCTTATAGCCATCATGACGTTTATCCTCATCACCTCCAGCGGCACCATGGCGCTGGCCGTGAACATGGGCTACCGCAAGGATCGCAACAAGACGTTCTGGCTAATGATGGCCACGGCCGTGCTTGGCGCCTCGTTTGTCGGCATGCAGGCGTTCGAGTGGACCAAGCTGATTGTTGACGAAGGCGTTCGGCCCTGGGGTAACCCGATGGGCGCCGCCCAGTTCGGGTCGAGTTTCTTCATGATCACCGGATTCCACGGCATGCACGTGACGGCCGGTGTCATCTATCTGCTGGTCGTCGCCTTCCGTGTCAGAAACGGTTTCTATGAGAAGCGCGGCGGCAACTATGAAATCGTGGAGATCGCCGGCCTGTACTGGCATTTCGTCGACCTCGTCTGGGTCTTCATCTTTGCTCTATTTTATCTTTGGTAACTAGCCACCTATTAGGAGCCGAACATGGCTGAAGGACAACAGGAACACCCGCTTACCGTCTACTGGTACATGTGGATCGCACTCTTTGTGCTTAGCGGATTGTCATATGCTTCCGACTTCATGGATCGCGGCACCCTGCGTACCAGCATCATCCTGTTGCTCATGATGTTGAAGGCCGGCGGAATCGTCGCGATATTCATGCACATGGCCTGGGAACGGCTGGCGCTGCAGCTCGCAATCCTGCTGCCGCCGATCTTTATCGGTGTGTTCATCGCCATCATGGCCATCGAGGGTGACTATACGTTCCTCACGCGCATCGAGTTCTTCGGCGAGAGTGACTTTGTGCCTCAGTCGCCCCACCACTGAATACGGCGCGCGACGCCAGAACCGACAAAGCCCGGCCAATTGGCCGGGCTTTTTTTTGGCGGGACGGGTCAGTGAGTCATGCGCCTTGCTGTTCTCAGCCGGGAGCGGGATACTGATTCTCCCCACCACAGATAAACGCAGGCGCTGACGTGAAGAAGAGCCGAATCAACGCGTTGAGAGGCCACGTTCCGCCGTCAGCGGGGCGCCAGCCGCTGTTTGTTCGCCTGTGCGAGGCGTTTGTGGACAATCTTTCGATGATTCTTCGCGGCCTGTTTCTGCTGGGCGCGATGGCCCTCGTGCAGGATTTGCGCCTTTTTTCGGATGACATCGCAAAACCGGCTGAGGACTCATCATCGGCTGTCGTTGCTGTGAAGGAACAGGGCGGTGACGCGTCCGCAGAGACGCCGAACGAGGAACCCGTGGTCACCGACCGGGTGAAAGACGCGCTTGCCTGTACCTATAAGGCGTATCGGGACAGCCATTATGATGAATGCGTCGACGACGGTGGTTCCCTGGTCTATGAGCGACCGGTGCCCGACGGGAGTCGTCTCCTGATCGCCGAAAAGCCCGTTCAGCTCGCTGCCTTGAGCCGGCCTGACGCCGGGCATGATATTCGCTGATGCGACGAACCCGCGGAGGGTCTGGCGGTCATATATCCCGGAGCATGAAACGTAAACGCGCGTAAGTGAGGACAGCGGCATGGGCCGAGCAGTAATCCTGATGATGGACTCTTTTGGAATCGGTGCCACCGAGGATGCCGAGCGCTTCGGCGATACCGGCGCAAACACCTTGGGCAGCATTGCCCGCGTCCGTGCTGGCTCGCGGCCGCTGTCCTTGCCGAACCTGGCGCGTCTCGGCCTCATCCGGGCCGCAACGGACAGCGCGGGCGAGGCGCCGGCTGGCTGCGCCGATGCCGATGAGGTCACCGGCGCCTACGGTTATGCCGCCGAGCTTTCCAGCGGCAAGGATACGCCGAGCGGTCACTGGGAAATTGCTGGTGTGCCTGTGCTGTTTGACTGGGGCTACTTCGACAAGAAGACTGAGAGTTTTCCACCGGAGTTCCTGGAGAAACTCATCGAACGGGCGGGGCTCCCAGGCGTCCTCGGCAACTGCCACGCGTCCGGCACCACGATTATCGCCGAGCTGGGCGAAGCCCACATGGAGACCGGCAAGCCGATCGTCTACACCTCCGCCGACAGCGTGTTCCAGATCGCGGCTCACGAGGAGACCTTCGGGCTGGAGCGGCTTTATGAGTTGTCGCAGATCGCGCGAGACCTCGTCGATGACTACAACATAGGCCGGGTCATCGCTCGACCCTTCGTCGGTACGAATCCTGAGAATTTCGAGCGTACCGGCAATCGCCGCGACCTGACCACACCGCCGCCGTCAAAGACGGTGCTGGACAAACTGGCGGATAGCGGCGGCGAAGTCATCAGTATCGGCAAGATCGCCGATATCTACGCGCACCAGGGCATTACCCGCAAGGTCAAGGCGACCGGCAATGCGGCGCTCTTTGATGAGACGCTTAAGGCCCTGGACGACGCTCCGGATCGATCGATCGTGTTCACCAACTTCGTCGACTTCGACATGCTCTACGGCCATCGGCGAGACGTCGAGGGTTATGCGGCCGCACTGGAGTACTTCGACGCCCGGCTCCCGGAACTGCTTGATGTGCTGAACGCCGATGACCTGTTGGTAATTACTGCCGACCACGGCTGCGACCCGACCTGGGATGGCTCCGATCACACGCGCGAACACATTCCAGTGCTCGTCTCAGGTGCCGGCATTCCGGCCGGATCAATCGGCAAGCGCGAAACCTTTGCCGACATTGGCCAGACGCTGGCCGAATTCTTTGGCGTCGACAGCATGGACTATGGCACCAGCTTCCTGTCGGGAAGCGCCTGACGGCCGTTGGGGCCGGGACATCGACGCATGGATATCTAGTCGTGCTTTTGCGAGTACTTCTGACGATCTTTCTGTCGATTCACCTCGCAGCCTGCGCGCTGGTCCCCGCCGCCGAGGAGGCGGTTGCCGACATTGAGCAGGGTGCCAGCGAAACCGAGGTCTATCCGCTGGATGAGGATCAGGCAATACAGGTGCTGGCCGATGCCATCTCCGAAGGCTGGCCGGACAAGTCATTGGAACGGCTTGATGACGATCATCCGGCCTATCGCTTTACGCTCTGGTTTGCCATTGATCGCGAGCGGATAATTGCCGAGGCGCTGCCGCGCGAAAACGGTCACGCATTTCGCGTCGTAAACCGGGGCACGGCGCCGGTCGTCGGCGTCCCGGCACGCGACAAGCTTATTCCTCTGATCGAGAAGTACGCTCAGGCCGCGTCAACCGGGTCCTGATGACTTCTTGCTGATCGGCCGAGCGCTATTCAATTTCGCTCGCCCAGCTGTACCTTCGCCGTCTCATAGCCGAGTTCAATGAGTTCAGCTGCGCGGTCAAACTCCATCGTCATGGCCGCGTCGCGGGGAATCGTAACGACCCGGTCAGGCGGATAGGCGGCCAGCTTGGCTCTTGAGATGGAGCCCTGCATGGCGTCGAAAGCCTGGTTAGCGATCTCCAGGACCCCCAGCTCCTCTTTCTTGGTCTCGTCACTATTGAACTTGTCGCCCATGGAATCCAGGAAGCGATTGACCGCACGCCGCATCGACGACTGCTCTTCCTCGTCGCCCTTGTCGACGTGTACGGGACTTGAGTCGGGGGGAACGGCGGGCGTGCCGCCGGATCGTTTCACCTTGCCGCCAAGATTGACCGCGATAGTCAGGTCATTGTGATCGGAGAAGGTCGGGGCGATGGGTACAGGATTCAGCACGCCGCCATCAATCAGAAGGCGGCCATTTTGCTCAACCGGCGTAAACAACAGCGGCAGTGACATGGATGCGCGGATGGCATCAAAAAGATTGCCACGCTGCATCCAGACTTCCTTCTCGGCGGCGAAGTCCGCAGCGACGGCGGTGAACGGAATCGGCAGATCCTCGATGTTCCGATCGCCGATCAGATTCTTCAGGGTGACAATGATCTTGTCACCTTTGACCAGCCCACCTTTGGTCCAGGAGATATCGAGCAATGACACGATATCCATGCCATCGATCGTGCAAACCCACTTTTCAAATTCCTCTAGCTTTCCGGCGGCGTAAGTGCCGCCGATAACCGCACCCATCGAGCAGCCGGAGATCGAGCGAATGTCGTAGCCGCTCTCCTCGAGGTAGCGAATGATGCCGATGTGGGCGAGGCCGCGTGCGCCGCCGCTGCCCAGGACCAGTGATACGGTTTTCCTTGTACCCCCTGCCATCAGTTCCGTTCTTCCAGCGCCGCCTGGATGCGCGCGGCGAGCGCGCGGGCTTCTTCGGCCACGCGCTCGGTATCGATCGTGAGGATCTCGCGATCGCGCATTAGCAGCTTGCCATCGACAACGACGGATGCCACGTCCTGTTCGTCCGTGACGTAGACGAGATGCGAGCGCACGTCGAAGGTCGGCACGTGGTGTACGTCCGAGAAGTCGACCTGAATAAGGTCCGCCTTGTAGCCAACTTCGAGACGACCCACCGACTCGCCCAGGCCGATCGCCGTGGCGCCGCCGCGGGTTGCCATATCGAGGACCGTCGTCGCGGGCAGCGCCTGCGGGTCCATAAGCTCAACCTTCTGCAGCAATGCAGCGAGCCGCATCTCCTCCCACATGTCCAGGTCGTTATTGCTGGCAGCGCCGTCTGTGCCCAGCCCGACCCTGACGCCGGCCGCCAGCATGGCATTGACCGGAGCTACACCTGAAGCGATTTTCATATTCGACGTCGGGTTATGAATCACGCCCACCTGCCGCTCCGCGAGAATCGGGATTTCGGCTTCGGTCGGCCACACCACATGAGCGCCAATGGTCGGACCGTCAAAGAAGCCGATCGACTCCATGAGGTCGATGGTCGTCGTGCCGTAGGTGTCCTTCGAGTACTGCAACTCGAAGGGCGATTCCGACATATGAATGCTGATCGGCACATCGTCTTCGATGGCCGCTTCGCGAGTCTCCCTGAGCTGATCCGCATTCAGCGTATAGTTGGCGTGCGGTCCGTAAATCGGGGTTATGCGGGAGTTGGCATTTTTCCAGCGAGCGACGAAGTCACGCCCCTTGCGTATCGAGTCGGCAGCGCTCTCGGCATCCGGGCTGCGCTGATCGATGACCGTCGCCGAGATATAGGCGCGCATTCCACAGGACTCGACGACTTCGGCGATCGTGTCGGGAAAGTAATACATATCGACGAAGGTCGTAGTGCCGCCGCGGATCATTTCCCAGCAGGCGAGCTCGGTACCGATGCGGACGAAGTTCTCGTCCACGAACTGCACTTCGGCAGGAAAGATGTAGTTGTTCAGCCAGACCATTAACGCAAGGTCGTCGGCGACGCCGCGCAGCAGGGTCATGGCGGCGTGTGAATGGCCGTTCACGAGGCCCGGCATAACTATGCGATTGCTGCCGTCGAGGCGCTCGTTGGCCACATAGGTGTCGTCTATGACTGAAGCATCATCAATGGCGACAATCAGGCCGGCCTGGATAGCAACGGCAGCGTCTTCAAGCACCGCGTCGTCCGCGTTCATGGTCACGATTCGATCGCCGGCGACAATAAGGTCCACACGAATCCGGCCGTCATCGGGCGCTGGCGCTGTGGCTTCGGGCGAGACGTCGTTTTCCTGCTGACCACAGGCAGCCAGGCAGAGGATTGTGATGGCGGAGATCAGTGAGGCGAGTCGTCTGCCGTTTCGCGTTTTGTTCGTCATTCTTCTTGTATCGCAGTCGATCGGCAGCTCATTCTACCTGCTACCATTGGCCGCTGCGATTGCAGTCTTCATCCAGGTGTCCATCACATGTCAGAGCGAACCCTGCCGCGCTACCGTGCCCCTGACGACGGCGTGCTCACGCCGGCGATGCGCGCGGACTACGCGGAAACCGGCGTCCTGATTCTCGAAGGGTTTGTCTCCCGGGAACGCTGTGCGGCGCTCAGAGCACGAGCTATGGAGCTGGTTGACCACTTCGATCCGGCGGAGGTGAGCAGCGTTTTCTCGACTGACAGCGAGCAGCAGCTTGATGACCGCTACTTCATCGAATCCGGCGACCAGATATGCTTTTTTCTCGAGGAGGAGGCGGTCGACGCCGACGGTCGCCTGACGCGCAAGAAGTCTGAGAGTCTCAACAAGATGGGTCATGCAATGCATGATCTGGATCCGACCTTCGACCGCTTTTCGCATACCCCGGAGCTTGCCGCCGTCGCCGACGGCGTGGGTCTGGAAGACCCCGTTATCATCCAGTCAATGTACATCTTCAAGCCGCCGTTCATCGGTGGTGAAGTTTTCAGCCACCAGGACTCGACCTATCTGTTGACGGAGCCGGAGAGCTGTACGGGTTTTTGGTTCGCGCTTGAAGATGCGACGCTCGAAAACGGTTGTATGGAGTTCATTCCCGGCGAGCACCGCGGTCCCCTCAAGAAGCGCAATTATCGAGTCGATGCCTACCGGCTGAAGACAG
>CAZFVT010000172.1:0-1608 GCA_964522355.1 uncultured Woeseiaceae bacterium
TCGACCAGAACCGCTTCCGTGACGATTCCCTCGCCGAGCGCAGTTCGGCCTTCGCAGATGCGAGCCGGCGCGGCCCCGTCGTCAAGGACGCGCAGGACGGCAAGCCTCCGCAGCTCAGCCTCGAAGAGCTCCGCCGTCACCAGTTCATGGCGGACAACGAGCTCGGCTACGAGCTGTCGTCGGTCCGTGACAGCCGCGGCGACCTCGAGTACACCGTCGTTGGCACTAACCTGCGCGTAGACCTGCGACGCCCGCTGAGCCCTGGCGCATCGACCGAGTTCGAGATCGACTTCGCCTTCAACATCGTCGACGAGAACGCCATCTCGGCCCGTTCCGGCTATGAGCACTTCCCGGACGACGAGCGCGAGGGCGGCAACGACATCTTCCTGCTCGCGCAGTGGTTCCCGCGCCTGCACGCCTACACGGACTACGAGGGCTGGACGAACAAGGAGTTTCTCGGCCGCGGCGAGTTTACGCTGGAGTTCGGCGACTACACCGTCGACATCACCGTACCGGACGATCACATCGTGGCGGCGACCGGCACGCTGGAAAACCCGGGCGACGTACTCACCCGCACCCAACGGCAGCGCCTGGACGAAGCGCGGGATGCCGACGCGCCGGTATTTATTGTGACCGCAGAAGAAGCGCTGGAGAACGAACGGGAAGGCACGTCCGGCAGCAAGACCTGGCGTTTTGAAGCCGACAACGTGCGTGACTTCGCCTGGGCCTCCTCGCGCAAATTCATCTGGGACGCACAGGGTTACAAGCAGGGCGGCGACGTGCAGCCGGAAGTGCTAGCCATGTCTTTCTATCCCAAGGAAGGGGAGCCGCTGTGGTCAAAGTATTCCACCGCTTCAGTCATCCACACTATGAAGGTGTATTCCCGTTTTTCCTTCGACTACCCCTACCCGACTGCCCAGTCGGTGAACGGCCCGGTCGGCGGTATGGAATACCCGATGATCACCTTCAACGGCCCGCGCACCGATCTGCAGGATGACGGCGACCGTACCTACTCGCTGGCTGAGAAACGTTACCTGGTGGGTGTGGTCATCCACGAAGTCGGACACACCTACTTCCCGATGATCGTGAACTCCGACGAACGTCAGTGGACCTGGATGGACGAAGGCCTGAACAGTTTCCTCGACGCGATGGCCGGCTGGGAATGGGACCCGGAGATTCCCTGGGGCAACGAGCCGCGTGACATCGTCGATTACATGAAGTCTAGCCGCCAGGTACCGATCATGACCCAGTCCGATTCGGTACTGCAGCTGGGTCCGAACGCCTACTCGAAGCCGGCCGCCGCGCTGATGATCCTGCGCGAGACGATTCTCGGACGCGAGCTGTTCGACTTCGCGTTTCGCGAGTATTCGCGGCGCTGGATGTTCAAGCGTCCCGCTCCGGCCGACTTCTTCCGCACCATGGAGGAAGCCTCAGGCGTGGATCTGGACTGGTTCTTCCGCGGCTGGTTCTACACGACCGACCATGTCGATATCAGTATCGACCGGGTGTGGAAGCTGCGGCTGGATACCGAGGATCCTGACATCGACTTTGATCGGCGCCGGCAGGCCGAGGCCGACAAGCCGGCCTCGGTGATCGTCGAGCGCAATC
>CAZFVT010000172.1:1618-7070 GCA_964522355.1 uncultured Woeseiaceae bacterium
GGGTGGAACAGAACCCCGACATTCGCGACTACTACGATGAGAATGACCCGTTCACGGTCACGAACGTTGAGCGCAATAAATACCAGTCATTCCTCGAAGGACTTGAGGACTGGGAGCGAGCCGCTCTCGAGCGCGCCGTAGAAGAAGATACCAACTACTACGTGCTCGACTTCAGCAACCACGGCGGACTGGTGATGCCCATCCTGCTGGAACTGACCTTTGCTGACGGCAGCGTCGAACGTCTCGATATTCCCGCCGAGATCTGGCGCCGCAATGCGAGGAACGTCAAGAAGCTGATCATGACCGACCGGGAGCTGACCCAGGTGGTCGTCGATCCAAACTGGGAAACGGCTGATACGGACGTCGAAAACAACCACTATCCGAGACGCATCATTCCCTCGCGGATCGAAGCCTTCAAGGCCCCGGGTAGCAGCAGCCCGATTGCGCGCGACCTTATCCAGGACAGTAAGACGGAGCTCAAGGACAAGGACGACGAATGATGCGTTTGCCGCGCGTTGCGGCCCTGCTGGCGGCCCTGCTGCTGGCCTTGCCGCTCGCCGCGCATCAGCAAAAGGAAGCCATTACGCGGGTGCTGTTCAACCCGCGCACCGGAAACATCGAGGTTATGCACCGCTTCCTGCTGCATGACGCCGAACATGCCGTTAAAGAGCTGTTTGGCGACGCGGCCGACCTGCTCGGCAGCGCTGCCGACCGCGATCAGTTCGAAGACTACGTGCACGAGCGCTTCAGCCTCACCGACCAGGACGGCAGGCCAATTACCTTGACGCCTGTCGGCAATGAGATCGAAACCCGGTTCCTGTGGGTGTACGCGGAAGCGCCGCTGCCCGAAAACCTAAGTGCGCTGACGATGACCCACGACGCGCTTCGGGATTTATGGCCGGACCAGATCAACCTCGTCAACGTGGAACAGAACAAGGAAGTGCAGAGTGCAATTTTCGCCGAGGGCAGCAGTGAATTCAGGATCGAACTGCTGACCGGCACGCCCTAGCTCGCGGACGGCCCGCAACGAACGTCAGCGAGTCTCGGCCCGAAAGACCGCCTCCCAGTCGGACGCCATGTCCACGATGACCCAGCCCCTGTCGGGCCCCTCGTCCAGACCGCGTTCGAGGTGACCGATGGACGATTCCCGGTCGTAAGCCCATTCCCGATCGGCGTCGGTGTGGTGAATAATGACGCCGAGGCGTGAGCCCTCCCCTGACGTGGTCCATTCCAGCATTTGGAAGTCACCGTCGGAATTGCCGAAGGCCATTACCGGCCGCCGGCCAATGTGCTGGTTGATTCCCAGCGGCTTGCCCTCGCGATCGTCGATGAAATCAATTTCCGGCAGGCGCATGATCGTGGGTTTACCTTCGCTGATCTCATAGGCTGTCCTGGTCCGCGTGCCTATCACCTGCTCCGGCGGGATGCCGTACACGGACTCGGCCCATGCGCGCATGAACTCGATGCCACCGCCCGAAACGATGTAGGTCTTGAAGCCGTTCGATCGCAGGTATTCGAGCATCTCCAGCATTGGCTGATAAACCATTTCCGTGAACGGTCGGTCCGTTGTCGGGTGCCTGGCAGTCTCGATCCAGTCGGACACCATCTGCTTGAAAACTGCAGTACTCATGCCCGTCTGCGTCGCCGCCGACATTGCCAGAAGGCCTTCGTTGCCGGAAGCGAGCGCACTCTCCAGATCGCCCTTGAGGACCGAGGCGAAGGGCTCCTCGTCCTGCCATTCCGGATGCTCGGGCGCCAGCTCGCGAATACGATCCAGAATAAAGAACAACTGGAAGTACAGCGGCTGCTCGGCCCACAGTGTTCCGTCGTTATCGAAGGTCGCAATGCGCTGAGCGGGCGGCACAAATCCGGCGGAGCGGGAGTCCGTCGCCTGCGCTACAAAATCGGTAATCGCCGCCTTCCTTTCACCATCACGCCATGAGGGCAAGGGATCTTCGCCCCGGGCGAGCGCAGAAGATGTGCACAGGCATACGGCGACCCCGAGAAGAGCAACAAGGGAATTGGCTTTGGCGAAAGACTGTGGCATGGATGGCCTCGATCTGGTCAGCGGAAGCTGGTTTCAGTTTCAAGTGGATCTGGCCTCAAGGCCTGCGCGCAATATAACGAATCGAACGACCAATGCGGCAGTTTCCTGAACCGCAGGACCATTATTAGCGGATGCCGAGTACCGCTTTTTCCGACCATTGCCGCGACATCGGCCGAAAAAAGGTGGTAGCTTGCTCGTGTATCACGCAATGCGTGAGGGGAAATCAGGCGCTTCCAGCCTTCAGGTAGCCGGGAAATGCCAGCATTTGCAGTAAAGATTAACGTCCCCGGACCGATCGTAGACGGGGCAGATGGACAGCGATTCGACGGCGCCTACTCGGATCGGGTGGTGTTTGCGGCCGATGAACGGCGCGCGAAGATGCGCGCTGTCGAAGAGCTCTTCAAGGAACCACAGTTCGCGAAGGTTCACTGCGTCCACGGCCATGGCGCACCACCCACCGAGGTTGACGAAGTGCGAAAGGTCGGATGGTTGGCGGCATTCTCCGGCGGCGGTGCACTGGTCTTCTACCGAAACAAGCCTCGACAGGGCCGCTAGCCCTTTCAGAACAGGCAAGAAAAAAGGCCGGCAATCGATGCCGGCCTTTTGCTATAGGTAGCTGTGGGCGGTTCATGGTCCCAGCCGACCGCCGCCGGTCTCCTCAAACACTTCCGCTTCCTCTTCTTCGTCGAGAGCGGCCAGGTGTTCACGGTCGAACCACTTCGGCAGTGCGCGCCGAATCGGTACCAACATCGCGATTAAAACCGGGAACAGCAGCCCGAGGGCACTCGACTTAAGAATCCACAGGGCGGCCAGGCAGGCGACCTGAATCGCCGTAAAGGTATGAATGACCTTGGTCGGCACCTTGCCGAGGAAATGATGCGACTCCGGGTAGAGCCTTGGATCCATGGCCCACAGCCGCACTCGCTCAAAGAGTTCGTTGCCGGCCAGCGTTGCGAAGCCCATGAACAGGAACAGCCCGAACAGTACGGACATTGGAATCTGCGCAACCAGCGGCAGGAACAGCATCGAGGCGCCGATCAGCAGGTGAACCAGAAGCGGGGATATGCGGTTCTCGCGTACGGAGACGATTTCTTCTCGAGCTGATCCACCGTCTTCCACAACTCGATGGGTCGCGAGGCTGCGAACGTGGTTCAGGGAGTGAACGGTGGCCGCCACGATCCACGGCAGCCCGAAGACTGAACCAACCAGCACGATCAGCCCGACGATGACCAGGTCAAGATGGTAGCCGCTGCCTTTCTTGAGCTTGTGGTGCTTGGCGTTCACCAGCCGGGTTGTGATGTTCTGATCGAGGAACAGCAGCACCACGGCGAGAATGGCCGGGACTATTGAGGCGAAAATCACCCAGGTCGGAACTGCGAACATGTCAACAGTCCACGGACGGCCGGTGGTCGTACCAAACACCTCCGGCACCTGGGCATGATCACGCGGTACTTCATGCATAAGGATGGCGACGACGGTCATCACGAGAATGGAAATCGCCGGACCGAAATCCGCCAGGAAGTCACGAACCCACCAGCGTAGGTATGACGAGTTTCGAAACCACTGGAGGGTACGAGCGACGACGAATGTACCAAGCGCCAGGACGAGGCCGAGCAGTGCCGCGTCGTAGGGCGTGTCAGGGTCGGAGAACCCGGCGGAGATATCCTTGACCGCCTCGACGATAAAGATCACGGCAATCAGCGCCGCGAAGATCTCGTCGGTGAAGCGGGTAAAGAGCCGCATCATCGCGCTGGCGTCGAACACCGCAAGCAGGATAAGAAGCACACCGGACCAGATCCCCACCCACGCGTAGACCGGCAGGAACGGCAAACCCAGATCCTGAGTCGTCGTGTACAGGATCGATGTGAAGATCACGATAGGTCCCGTGCCACCCAGGATAGTCAGCGGCTGGCCTGAGAACAGGGCGAACGCGATACCGCCCAGGGCGGTGGCGATCATCATCTCGGTCGTGCCGATCTGGCCTTCCGTCAGGAAGCCCATCAGCGCGCCGAATGCGATCGCGTTGGCCAGGCACGCGAAATAGAGGAACAGCGTCGAACCAAGAACCTTGCTGTGAAAGCCCTGACGGAAGTCATCGCCGTAGTAGGGCAATCGACGCTTTAGGTCGTCGGTAAGGCCACCTGCAAAGCGCCCGGTATAACGAAGTCCATCATCCTGGACAGTGGTAGTTTCATCTTGCGCGGCGGTTGGTTCGCCAGCGGTGGTTTCCACGATTCTCGATCCTTTACCCGGAATGGGTGTGATTTCGCTCGCCTCAGCTCGCTGAACTCAGGGTGACTTCAGTCGGCCTGAGGCGGGCGCAGCTTCTTCTCAGCTGCAACTTATATCTGGCTTGTTTATTCATGAACTTTGTGTCATGTTTTATCATTCATGACTCAAAAATGCAATATCTAAGACGGTTTCGTTATGTCAAGCGAATGGACATTTCTCACCAACCACGCCCACGTACTCCTTAGCGTGGCAGCCAATCCGGACGTGACCCTCAGGGAGGTTGCCGAGAAGGTAGGAATCACCGAGCGTGCCACACATCGAATCGTCAGCGAGCTGGAACGCGGCGGCGCCCTGACCCGCTCCCGGAGCGGCCGCCGGAATCACTACGAGATTCGCGAGGACTTCCCTCTCCGTCACCCGCTCGAGGAACACTGTTCGGTGGGCCAGCTGGTCGACCTGATTGTGGTAGACGAATAGCGCAGTCGACCCTCGCGTAGCAGCGCCTCAGGTCCACCGGTCGGCTGCAAAGCCACTCCGCTCCGGTCGCGAGCTCTAAACGGAATTCAGCAGACAAACACTGATACCGGCACGGACTTAAAGACCGATGCGACCGGGTCTGTGGCGCAAGTACATTCTCCAGAGCCCGCTACGGTCACGTAATACCGGCGTAACACCGACGTGCCAACGTAACGGCATTCTTAATCTCAGGTGCTGTCCGGCGCCACGAGGATCAGGATGCCCGGTTCCATGACTGTATTGATCGCGGCCTTCGTCGCGGTTCTCCTTTTGCCACGCATCTACCGTCGCCTCCAGCTATCGCGGGCAAAGCATCCTTCGATTCGTGGTCATGCGCGGATGTCGCGTCGGCTGGCCAGGATGCTGCCCTACGTCGGCTACAGCGAGGAATCCGCCCTGGTGGCAGACGGTGCGCCTGCTGATCTTGCCAACAGGAGACGAGAGGCTCTGGAAACGCTGTCCCGGCAGTTGGGGTCAGCGCGAAAGACCATCGAGCTAACCGCAGACCTCGAATCCGGTGTTTCTGACCTTCAGTTCACAAACAGCTACCGTGTGCCTTTCCAGTTTCGTGACCTTGCCAGAAAGTATTTCCGGATCGGGGTTTTCGCCGACGCAACCGACGGCGTAAGAATACGCAACCTCGACGGCAAGTGGTCC
>CAZFVT010000173.1:0-3016 GCA_964522355.1 uncultured Woeseiaceae bacterium
CAACACAATAGGCGATGTTGAGTTCCTGGTGAGCTGGACCGATCCAGAGTACCAAGCCGGGCAGGCTGCATTTTACTACCTCCGTGTCCTGGAAATTCCGACTCCGCGCTGGTCTACGTACGACGCAGCGAAGCTTGGCCAGGAAATACCCGAGGGCTCACCCGCCTCTATCCAGGAGCGCGGCTACTCGTCGCCCATCTGGTTGAACCCCTGACAGCATCTCCTGTTGTTCGAGGGCCGGGTACCCGGCCCATTTTCTGTCCAAAACCCATGGGCCGATGATGCTCAAAGTAATCCTCAAGGAACCACTGCTGCATTTCCTGGTGCTCGCGTTACTGATATTCCTGGTCTTCGATGTACTAAATCCGACGCGTGAAGAAGCCAACGTGATAACAATCTCTGAAGGCAGAGTCGAGCAGTTGAGGACCCGGTTCGAGAGCACCTGGTTGCGCCAACCTTCCGATGAAGAAATGGCGTTGCAGGTGCGCGACTACGCGCTGGACGAAATTTACAGCCGCGAGGCGCGCGCACTGGGTCTGGATCAGAATGACGCCGTTGTGAAGCGTCGTCTTCGACAGAAGATGGAATTCATGCTGCAGGACATCAGGCCGCAGGAACCCACGCACGAAGAGATCGGGAACTTCTTCAAGCAGAACGCCGACAGGTACCTCTCCGCAAGGAAGTACAGCTTCGAACAGGTATTCGTCTCACTGGACCGTGAAGCGGCTGAGCTCGAAGCCATCCTCAATGCGTGGCAGATGCAGATTGAATCGGACGCCCGGCCAGCCGGCGACAACACTTCGCTTCCCGCCTCTATGACCTCGGCCTCGGAACGACAGATTGAGCGCCAGTTCGGAACAGAATTCCTCCACGTTTTGGGTGAGATCCCCAGCGGCGTCTGGCACGGCCCGTTTCGATCCGGCCTCGGCATACACTTCGTGAAGATCTCTCGGATTCAACAAGGCGAGTTGCCAGCTCTTGAGACGGTTTATGCCAAGGTCGTCGAGGATTGGAAGTACGAGAAGCGAAGCGCAGCGAAGATCGCTTTCGAAACAGCCTTGCTGGAACGCTACGAGGTTCGAGTAGAGGGCGATTCCGGCACAGAGAGCGGCACTGAGCAATGAGATGGGGAGTTCTCGTGGCCTTGTGCCTGTTGGTCTGTCCGCCAGTACTCGCGGACGACATGAGACCAGCGTCGTTGAGCGTGACGCAACTTCAGGGTGATGAGCTGCTTGTGAAGTGGAAGGTTCCTGCGAGGGGGAGCCAGAGGCTCAGCTTGGACGTCGTGTTCGACGCAACAACTATCAACGTTACCCGGCCCCGCACCGAACTGGTCGATGGCGCGTTTCTCCAGGAGTGGACCGTCAGTCGCCCCGGGGGATTGCAGGGCCTCGGTATCCGAATCCACGGCCTCGTGTCCAACAGCAGTGACGTGCTTCTCAGGATTGTTGATACCGATGACCATGTCATTACCGCACTGCTCAACGTTGACGAGCCTTCCTTCACGGTTGAAAGCGAAACTGCAGCCAAGGCGAGCAATACGATCCTGGCGTACATCGTCCTGGGCATCGAGCACATTCTGATTGGCCTCGATCACCTGTTGTTCGTTGCCTGCCTCGTATACCTGTGCGATTCGTTTCGCAAGATGCTGTGGACCATCACCGGATTTACTGTGGCCCACTCGATTACCCTGATAATGGCCGCAGTTGGCATGGTGTCGATTCCGATTGCTCCGGTCGAGGCGGTAATTGCCCTGAGTATCGTTTTTCTGGCGGTGGAGATAGCCAAACGGCGCAAGAGGAGCCTGGCTCTGCGGTACCCGGTTCTGGTGTCTTCGAGCTTTGGCCTGCTTCACGGATTCGGTTTCGCATCAGTGCTGGCGAGCATCGGCCTGCCGGATGGCGAGAAGATCACTGCGTTACTCAGCTTTAACATCGGTGTGGAGATTGGCCAGCTGATGTTCGTGGCTTCTTTAACCGCGGCCTTCTGGCTGTTTCGCCTGGTATTCAGAAACCTACGCCTCGAGACTCTGCGCTGGCCGATCAGCTACTTCTGTGGATCGCTCGCAACCTACTGGGTCATTGCACGAACATTAGTTTTCTAAGTAACTCTCACACAGCCGAAATTTGAGAGCAATACTGAGGATACTCAGAAACTCTGGTGGAACCAGTTCGTTACTTTCGGGTGAAATAACTCATTGAAATCGGTGGTCAGAGGACCACGGAAATCAAATGGTGACAGATCTGGTCAACTTGGCTCCGAGAATTGGGAAGCTGGTGTTCTACGGACTCGTCAAGAAAGCAGACATTCGAACAGCACCTATTCAATGTCGCCTTTGGGTCAATTGCTGCCTTTCATACTACCCCAGAACGCTTCGCCTCTGGCTCACAAAAAAGCCTCCGAGCCAAAGACTCGGAGGCCTTTTGTATCGCCGGATCTCGCGAATCAGACGCGTTGCAGCGCCGTATTCAGTTTATCCAGTGCCTGCTCAATAAGCGGTCGCGGTGCGCCGAGGTTCATGCGCATGTGACCTGCGCCACCCGTGCCGTAAGTTGAGCCCGGATTGAGCTGGACGCCGGCGTTCTCGACGAACCACTTCTCCATGTAATGCTCGGCCGAGCGCAGATCTTCCTTCTCGGCCATGCTCGCGGCGTCGAGGGCTTCGACCGGCGCCGATACATCCAGCCACGCCAGGTAGGTGCCTTCCGCCTTCTTGTACTTGAGCATCGGAATTCGCTCGGCGATATAGGACTCCACGAACTCATGGTTGCGATCGATGTAGGCGAGCACCTGGTCAAACCATTCAGCGCCTTCGCGATAGGCCGCCTCATTGGCGACGACGCCCAGCGTGTTGATGTCCGGGCGGTGGTTGTACTTCACGCGCTCGAGCAGCACCGGGTTCGTCGAGAAGAAGTAGGCGTTCTTCATACCGGCCAGGCTGAAGGTCTTGCTGATGGCCTTGAAGGTCAGGCTGTTATTGACGATGTCCTTGTCCGGCAGGCTGGCAAACGGGGTG
>CAZFVT010000173.1:3027-3270 GCA_964522355.1 uncultured Woeseiaceae bacterium
CTTCTGGCCCTTCATGACGAAATCACAGTGGATCTCGTCGGCAAGTACGGTTACGCCGTTCTTGAGGCAAAGCTCGCCCATCCGCAGCAGGTCCTCTTCGGACCAGCAGTTACCCGTCGGGTTTTGCGGGTTGCACAGCAGGAACGCCCGGGTGTCGGGCGTCAGCCGGGATTCGAAGTCATCCCAGTCGATGTGGTACACGCCATCATCGTCCTTGTACATCTCGCTGTCGTTCGCCAGGGT
>CAZFVT010000173.1:3291-6994 GCA_964522355.1 uncultured Woeseiaceae bacterium
GAAGCCGTTGTAGGTCGGCGTCGTCATTATTACTTTGGTCGCGGGCTGGGCCACCGTATTGAGCGCGGCAATGAGCCCGGGGTGAACGCCGGTGGTTATAACAATCGATTCCGGGTCGAGCTCATAGCCGTGCCGTGAGCTGTTCCACATAGAGATGGCTTCGCGAAGACTCTCGGTGCTCGACAGATAGCCCCAGTTTTCGTGCTGGGCGCGCTCGATGATCGCGTCCTTGACGGCAGGCGCCGTCCGAAAGTCCATGTCGGCAATGCCCATACCGATATCGAACTGCTCTTCGCCCCAGCGTTCGACCTGGCGGTCCCACTTGACCGAATCGGTGCCGTATCGATCGTAGATCTCGTCCAGATCGTACTTGCTGCCCTTCATGGGCCGCGGACCGGTCTCGCCGGCGTTCGCCGCCAGGCTGCCTGCTGCCGTAGCGGCGCCTGCGACTGCGGTCATGCCTGCACCACGCAAAAAGGCCCGTCGATCGAGCCCGATAGAGTCTGTCATGTTGTCTCCCCCTGACCCATTGGATGTCTTCTGATCCGGCGAGTTGCCGGCTGCAGCCAATCGGCGGAGTGGGTCGCCCCGCGAAGATTCGAGCCGCGTGACCCAAGCATAGCCCCGTGGCGGGCGATTACCGGGCGCCGTCACGCATCATGAGATTATTGCGGCGACGTTACGCGTCTCCAGCGCAAGTAATGCCGCGTTTGGAGGGCGCAAAAAAAACCGGCCGAGGAAATCCTCGGCCGGTTGGTACTTCATGGGCTTGTTGTATGGCTTGCCCTAAACGCTCTTGATCGCAGACTCGATGTTGTTCAGCGCTTTCTCGATATTGGCGCGGCTGGTGCCGAGGTTCATGCGCATGCGACCGCCGCCGCCGGTGCCGTAGTTTGAGCCCGGGTTGATCTGCACGCCGGCGTTCTCGACGAGCCACTTTTCAAAGTAATGCTCTGCAGACGGCAGTCCTTCCTTCTCTGCGCGCATGCCGGCATCCAGCGCCTCAATCGGCTCAGCAACATCCAGCCACGCGAGGTAGGTGCCCTGGCCCTTGCGAACCTTGACGCCCGGAATGTTCTTGTTGACGTAGGACTCAACAAGATTCTGGTTGGCATCGATGTAGGGCAGCAGCGCGTCGAACCATTCGGCGCCATCGCGAAGTGCCGCTTCGGTGCCGAACACGCCCAGCGTGTTGAGGTCTGCGCGATGCATCCAGCGGACGCGATCAAGCAGCGTCTGGTTGGTCGAGTAGAAGTAGGCGTGCTTAAGTCCGGCGATGCTGAAGGTCTTGCTCGCGGACTTGTAGGTCAGGCTGTTGTTGACGATGTCCTTGTCCGGAAGGCTCGCGAACGGCGTGTACTTCTGGCCTTCCATGACGAAGTCACAGTGAATCTCGTCCGCCAGGACGACAACGTTGTGCTTGAGGCACAGCTCGCCCATGCGCATCAGCTGGTCTTCGGTCCAGACGTTGCCGGTCGGGTTCTGCGGGTTACACAGCAGGAACGCGCCGCAGTCAGAGGTCATGCGAGCTTCGAAATCGTCCCAGTCGATGTGGTACTCACCGTTCTCGTCCACGTACATTTCGCTGTCGTTCACCAGGGTGCGAGACAGGCGGAGATCGGTGTAGAAGCCGTTGTACGTCGGCGTGTTCATCAGCGTCTTCATGCCCGGGCGGGATACAGCGTTCAACGTGGAGATCAGGCCGTTATGCACACCAGAGCACATCGTGATCGTGGACGGATCGATATCGACGTCGTAGCGGTCCTTGTTCCACATCACGATCGCTTCGCGAAGACCGTTGGTGTTGCCGAGGTAGCCCCAGTTGTCGTGAGCGGCCCGATCCTTCAGCGCCTCGGTGATGACGGGCGCGACGTGGAAGTCCATGTCGGCGACACCCATGCCAAGCTGCATGTACTCGCTGCCGAACTTGTCGATCTGCGCACAGTACTTGTAGCAGTTGGAACCAACTCGATTGACCGTGCTATCGAAGTCAAAGCTCATCTGCCCTTTCGAGCCCGCCGCCGCAGCCTGTGCTGCCGAGCTGCCTGCGCCAATCGCTCCCGCAAGCGCGGTCATGCTCGCGCCCTTCAGGAACGCGCGCCGGTCAAAGCCGTTGGAATGTGACATGTCTTTCCCCCAAAGGGCCCAGAGAGAATAAGTTGCGGATTTCCGCATCTATTACTTATGACGGGGGTGGGCCTGACGCCCCCGGCACGTGAACCGATCGGCTAAGAATAGACCCTTGTCAGAGCGACCGCAAAACCAGTCACGCATTGCGCAATGGCAGGATTTGACAATTAGCGCTTGCGTTTCGCGATGGTGATGTCGGCCAGAGCGTCCGGGTCGGACGCCAGCGGCTCGTCGCCGGCGGAGTAACGGCTGAGTGACAGGATATAGGCGAGAATGTCGGCGTACTCCTCGAGCGGCAGTGCGCCCGGATTACTTTCCGGCATCGAGGTGATCATGATCGTGTAGAAGATGCCCAGCGACTGGCCCTCCCAGCGGTTGAGTACCGGCCGGAAGTACTTCTTGTCGTGACAGGCAAGGCAGTGTTCCTTGTAGAGCGCTTCCCCGGAATCCGCCTGGCTTTCTGAAAAAACCTTGTCGTTCAAGGTGCGAGGCTCTGCCTGGGCTGAAAAGGCCAGGCCAATCAAGGCTGCCGCGAGTCCGATTCTAGTCCATCGATTCATGTTTCTTCTGATCCTGGAGAACCCTGGTTGGTTCCCGCCTGTCTGGCCGGGTTTGGAATCCGGCTTTCTGGTAACTCTACTCTATAGCGTGCTTGCTTAACCGAAAATGAACGGCCCGGCGCTTCTTCCGCCGGGCCGTTCAGAAGTCGGCTATTCGTCGTCGTACAGCGCCATGGCCGTCAGGGTCGGGCCAGTTTGCAGGATGACGTACTGCTTGCCTTCGTGAACGTAGCTCATCATGCCATAGCGGTGATCGGCAGGCGCCTCGACCCGGCCTACGGCCTCGCCGGTCGCCTTGTCCACGGCATAAACGTACGGGGTGCCGTCGCTGCCGTTGCCGCCATAGATGAGCAGGTTCTTCGTAACCACCATCGGCGCAACGGTCAGGCCGTATCCCGTGTTGGGGATATCCATGCCCTGCAGGTCCGGATGGTCAAGAACGACGTCCGGGGTCTCACCGACCGGGATGTACCACAGGTGCTCACCGGTGTTCATGTCGATGGCCGTGATCCGGTTGTACGGCGGTTTGAAGATCGGCAGGCCGTCCGGTCCGCGTACGCCAAAGCCTGAGAGTACGGCGTAGTCGGCAATCGTCGAGCCGGTCGGGGCATCGAGAATCGCGTCGCGCTCGGCGCCCGGAGCGATGATTCGCGTCGTGCAGTGCTTACGCGAGGTGACGTAGAGAATGCCGGTCTCAGGGTCGGCGGCTGCCGGGCCATCAATGTTGACGCCACCGATGTCGCCGGGGCACCAGAGCGAGCCTTTCAGGCCCATGTCGTTGTCGCGATGCAGCGGTGGCTGGAACAGTGGACCAATCTCATACTCCGACAGCAATTCGACGGTGCGCGCACGCAGTTCCGGCGTAAAGTCGATCAGGTCGTCTTCCGTCAGGCCCTGGATGTCAAACGGTGCCGGCTTGGTGGGGAAGGGCTGGGTCTCGGCCAGCTTCTCACCGGGAATTTTCGAGGCCGGTACGGGGCGCTCCTCGATCGGCCAGATCGGCTCGCCGGTTT
>CAZFVT010000174.1:0-6978 GCA_964522355.1 uncultured Woeseiaceae bacterium
TCAAACGGCTCACGAAGATAGATCCCGCGGGCATCGTCGCGCGAAGCAACCGACACCTCGAAACGCAGGTCGCGTTCGGTATAAGGACGATGCGTTTGCAGATGCTTGTAGGCGGCGTCGATCTGGATCATGCCGCGCCCGCTGTTGAACACCGTCTCGCCCGGAATCGCGCGGGTGGTGTTCTCGATCGCGCGGCGGATGTGTTGCGGCGAATACGGAATACCCTCGGCCTTCAGACCGCTGAGCATCAACGCAATTCCACCACAGGCATTCGGGGCCGACATCGACGTACCGTTGGCCTGCTGATTCCGCTGCAGCGTCCAGTTCGGCACGGGCGATACCGCGCCACCCGGCGCACTGAACTTCACACCGAGCGAACCATCGAGCGTCGGACCGCGACTCGACCAGGTGTACTGCATTTCGTCCAGCGATTCGCGAAGCGTGTACTGCGCATCCATCATCGCCGGCGAAATCGCGGCACCAATCCCAAACAGGGCCTCGGTCGTGCCACCCGGTCCACCCACTGTGGAGAGCGCGGGACCACTGTTGCCGGCACTGGCCACCCAGATCACGCCATGCTTGTTCACCATCTCGGAGTAGAGATCGATGATGCGACCTTTGACGAAGGGCCCGCGGTCGTTGACCCTGACCACAATGCGTCGATTGTTTTCGAGATTGGTAACTTCAGCGAACGACGGGATCGGCAGCGATTTGTGCGCCGCCGTCATCTGGTACATGTCATAGGGCTCGCGACTGGAGGTAAGCCGGCCGTGAAACTTCCTTCCATACCACGAGGCTACGCCGCTTTCGTCGTAGCCATAGTTGGAGTCGAGCACCTCATAACGCTGTCCGTAGACCTCGTAAACCGGACCGTTGCCGTAGCGGCTGCGAGGTTCCGGCCGTGGCACCGGGTCGTCGGGCAACGTCGTCGGGGACCTGCGCGGCGCCGAGTCGGTAATGACCGGAGGGGTGGTAGTCGTGCAGGCGGCGAGTCCGGCGACAAGCGTCGCGGCCAGCAGACGCCGAAGCTGGTTACCCGGGCTGACCGTCGGTTTCAAGAGCATACTCGCGCGCAATTTCCTGCCCGAGCTGGTGGACGGCCAGGGCGTACATCACGCTGTGGTTGTAGCGGGTAATGACGAAAAAGTTGTGAAAGCCAACCCAGTACGCTTCGCCATCGTCGAGTTCGTAGGTCACGAGCCGGGCCGGATGATCGGCCGCCATGTCGGAATCAAAGACGGCGTTGCTGTCGCGCAGGGCGCCCACCGTGGTCGAGGTCTTCAGCTGATTGGCAGGTATGTTGCCGGTGAAGCCCTGGGTCAGATCCGCAGGCGCGGCGATTTCGCCGCCGGGCTGCCAACCATGGGCAACAAAGTAATTGGCAACGCTGCCAAACACGTCCGACCAGTTGTTCCAGATGTCGCGCTGGCCGTCGTCGGTTGAGTCGACGGCGTAAGCACGGTAGCTCGACGGCATGAACTGCGGCCGGCCCATGGCGCCTGCGTAAGACCCGGTCGGCATGCCGGCATCGATGTCTTCTTCACGCACCAGCAGCAGGAACTCTTCCAGTTCCCGGGTAAAGAACTTCGAGCGGGGCGGATAACTGAATGCCAGGGTCGACAGCGCGTCGATAACCCGGTAGCTGCCGGTAATTCTGCCAAAGTAGGTCTCGACACCGATGATGCCTAGCAGGATCTCCTCGCTGACGCCGGTCTCGTCGCTGATCCGGCGAATCTCCCCGGCGTGTTCCTGCCAGAAGCGGACGCCCGCCTCGATGCGTTCCGGCTTCATGAAGATGGCGCGGTACTCCGGCCAGTTCAGGGTTCGTTCGGCGGGGCGACTGATCGCATCGATGATCTTCTGCTGCGTGTTTGCATCACCCAGTGCCGCTTCGAGCACGGTTCGATCGTAGTCGTACTCTTCGACCATCCTGTCGATGAAGCGACGAACGTCCTCGCTGTCAGTGTCCAGCGCGACGCTCGTCGACGATGCGATAAGCAGACTCAATACCAACAGGCGTCCGAAGCCGATGGTGGATTTCATCATCGAGGCAGCAGTTTCCGGTGAGAGTGGATGGACATGAGAATACCGAATCCCGCCATGAGGGTCACCATCGACGTGCCGCCGAAACTGACCAGCGGAAGCGGAATTCCAACGACGGGTACCAGCCCGGTAACCATCGCCGTGTTGACGAAGACGTAGACGAAAAACGTCAGGCTGATGCTGCCGGCAAGCAGGCGTGAGTAGGAGTCCCGTGCCTGGGTAGCGATGATCAGCCCGCGGCCGACGACAAACATGTAAAGCATGAGCAGACTCAGTACGCCGAACAGGCCAAGCTCCTCGCCCATCACGGCAAAAATAAAGTCCGTGTCGCGTTCCGGCAGAAATTCGAGCTGCGCCTGCGAGCCGTTGGTCCAGCCCTTGCCGAACAGGCCGCCGGAGCCGATCGCTATCTTTGACTGGATGATGTTGTAGCCGGCACCGAGCGGGTCCGAATCCGGGTTGAGCAGGGTCAGCACCCGCTGTTTCTGGTAGTCCTGCATGTATTGCCAGAGCAGGTAGGCCCCGGGCACCGATAGCACGGTGAGCGACAGGATGATGCGTATCGACATACCGGCCAGCAGAACCACCAGGCCGCCTGCGGCGCTCACAAGCAGCGCGGTGCCGAGGTCGGGCTGCAAGCCAATCATGTAGGCGGGAAGCGCGATCAAGGCTGCGATGACAACCAGCTGCCCCAGGTTTGGCGGCAGGTTCCGGTCGTGCAGGTACCAGGCCGCCATCATGGGTACCGCCAGCTTCATGATTTCCGAAGGCTGAAAGCGAATACCGATATCGAGCCAGCGCTGTGCCCCCTGGCCGACGTCACCGCCGATCAGGACCAGCGAAAGGAGCCCGAGGCCGAACAGGTAGCCCCACGGCGTCCAGCGACGCATAAAGTCGGGCGGTATCTGCGCGATGATGATCATGCCGAGTATCGCCACGCCGAGACGAATAGCCTGCTGCAGCAGGAGATCGGGGCGCTCGCCGACGGCGCTGTAGAGCACCACTAATCCGAAAGCGCAGATCAGCAGCAGGCCACCCAGCAGCGGTCCGTCGAGGTTCAGGCGCCGGAATATGCGCGTCATGCCGCCCAGCGGGGCGACTTTGCGTTCGAAGAGTCTTTGCGTGTCGCTAAAGCGCATCGTCTTCGAAGCCGAGATAACGATCCATGATGGCCCTGGCGATCGGCGCCGCAATCCGGCTGCCGCTGCTGCCGTTTTCGATGACGACGGCTACTGCAATCTGCGGTTCATCGAGCGGTGCGAAGGAAATGAACAGCGCGTGATCGCGGAGCCGCTCTTCAATTTCTTCCTCGTTGTAGGTTTCTTCCTGCGCGACCGAGAAGACCTGGGCCGTGCCGCTCTTGCCGGCCATCGTGTAGGGAGCGTCGGACCCCGTTGCACGGGCGGTACCCTTGGGGCCCTGTAGCACATCGTTCATCGCGCTCAGGATGCTTTCCCAGTAGAACTCGTTTTCGATACCGACGTCGGGCAGCGGGACAGGCCGGGTGAGCGAGCGTTCGCCGGTAATCGGATCCTCCGTTGCGGCAACGAGTCTCGGTTGGAATCGACCACCGCGCAAAGCCAGGGCCGAGGTCGCGTTGGCCAGCTGCAGAGGTGTCGCGAGCATATAACCCTGGCCGATGGAGGCGATGACCGTTTCACCCGGGAACCACACCTGGTCGGCGCGTTCGCGAAAGGCACCGCGCTTCCATTCTCGCGACGGAACAAGTCCGGCAAGTTCGCCGGTCATGTCGACACCGGTTCTGTAACCGAGGCCGAAACGGGTCAGGTACTCGTGCATCCGGTCGATGCCCATGTCGCGACTGATTTCATAAAAGTAGACGTCGCAGGACTCGGCAATCGCGTCATGCAGGTCGATCTCTCCATGACCTTCCGGTCGCCAATCGCGGTAGCGGTGGGTGCTGCCGGGCAGGGTGTAAAAGCCGCGGCACAGAGAGCGGCGCGTCAGGTTGGTTGCTCCAACCTCCAGCGCGGCCAGTGCGAGCATCGGCTTTATGGTCGAGCCGGGCGGGTAGTTGCCGCGTACGGCCCGGTTGAACAGCGGCTGGTCGGGATCGTACTGGAGCTCGTTGAATTCCGAGGCCGTCATGCCGAGCGCGAAGGCGTTCGGGTCGAAGGTCGGCGCGCTGACCAATGCCAGCACCTCGCCATTGTTCGGGTCCATCGCAACGATCGAACCGCGTCGGTCGGCCATCAGCTCTGTTGCCAGGCGCTGCAATTCCAGGTCGACGGTCAGGTAAAGATTGGACCCCGGCCGAGGCTGCTCCCGTTCGAGGAAGCTGTCCGTGGCATCCCGTCCCTCGATGGGCACCTGGCGGCCGCGAGCATTGGTAACGACCTGCTGGTGACCTGGATAACCGTGCAGTCGATACTCGTTAAAGTATTCAACGCCGCTCTTGCCGGTGTGCTGGGTACCGGCGTAGCGAGCCGTATCCAGACGATTCAGATCGGCATTCGATATCGCACCCACGTAGCCGACGATGTGAGCGATGAGCTCCCCTTCCGGGTAGCGCCTCACCAGGCGCGGCTGAAAATCGACCCCGGGAAAATCCGGCCGGTGAATAGCGAAGGTCGCAATTTCCTCGTCGCTCATGCGAAAACGCAGGGTCACCGGTTTGAAACGCGGGCTTCGCTGCGCCAGAGACATGATGCGAGGAATCTCCTCAGCTTCGAGCAGGCCAAAGCCCGACAGGCGATTCAGCGTGTCTTCAATGTCCGCGACCTGCTCGGGGATCAGCTCGAGTTGATAGGTCGGAACGTTTTCCGCGAGCACATTGCCATTGCGGTCGAAGATCAGGCCGCGGTTGGGCGGCACGGCTTCGATGCGAATCCGGTTGCCCTGCGCCTGTTCTTCAAACTGCTCGTAGAGTACGACCTGCAGCTGCACCAGGCGGGCGACGATCACGCCGAGCAGTAGTACGCCGAAGAGCGCGCAGACGATCACCCGGGTCGTGAATATCTTGCGCTCCGAATGGTGATCCTTGATCGGTGCCGTGAGCGCCATCGTCTAGCTCCGGGACCGGCGACGATAGGGCAGGGAGCCCAGCATCATGGCGTAGAACGGCCAGATCAGGGCGCTCGTCAACACCGGACCCCAGTAGCTGGCCGCGGGCGCGTTTACGCCAGCGACGCCGTTAATCCAGAAGAGGATAAACCGGTAAACGGCAAGCAGGGCGAGCACCGTCAGCGCCAGCTGGGATACCGGGAAAACCCGGAGCTGAAGATGGAACTTCGCGGTAATGTAAACCACCAGGCTGATGGCGAGCGCGTTTTGCGCGAGCAGCGTGCCCTGCGCCACGTCGACGACGAGCCCGACCAGCCAGGCGATGCCTATACCGTAGCGATTCGGCAGGTTCATGGCCCAGAAGATCATGGTCATCGCCACCCAGTCCGGGCGGAACGGGATGGCCCAATCCGGCAGCGGCATCAGGGTCAGCATGAGCGCCAGGACAATGGAGCCAATGACCGGAACCGGACGCGATGCTCTGCCGCTAGCGGCCATCGTCGACCTCGCCGGGTTGTTCGCTGTCGCTGGACCAGACGAGCATGACTTCGCGCACCTGGTTCAAGCGCGTCGCGGGTTCAGCCGACACCGACGCAAATGGCTCAGAGGGTGCCCGGGTAACTTCGGTGACGACGGCTACCGGGTATCCGGCCGGGAATGCGCCGCCCAGGCCCGAGGTGATCAGCAGGTCGCCGACCTCGATATCGGCATTGTTGGGCAGGAAGGGCAGGTCGAGACGATCGTACTCGCCGGTGCCAACGGCAATCGTGCGCAGGCCATTGCGATTCACCTCAACGGGCAGCGCATGATCAGGGTCGCTGATCAGGACGCACTGCGACGATAACAAGCCGGTTTCTATGACCTGGCCGACGACGCCGGCGGCGTCAATCATTGACTGACCGTCATAGACACCGTCACGGGTGCCTTTGTCGATCACGATCGAGTGGCGGTAAGGGTTTGCGCTGACCGCCATCAGCTCCGCAACGCGAAGGCGATCTGTGACGGTTCTCGTCGCTTCAAGCATGGCCCGCAACCGCGCGTTCTCTGCCTCCAGCGCCGAGTACTTCTGGAGGCGGGCATTTGTCAGCAGGCGTTCGGTCGTCAGCCGATTGTTTTCGAGCTGCAGTTCCTGGCGGTCCTTGAGCGCCGCGGTGCTCCAGTACCACAGCGAGACCGGCGCATCGACGATGACCCTGAGCGGGTAAACGCCGGCGGCAATGCTGCGCCTGACGGCGTCGAGATGCTGCTCCCGCTGATCGACGATCATCATCACGAGGCTCAGGATGAGAAGAGCCAGGAAGCGCAGGCCGAGAGCGGGGTCCCGCGCGGAATGCTGATTTTCGGAGCCGGCTGCCATTTACGGAATCCGGACGGCCTGTCAGTGACCGGGCGGCCGGGCCGCGTGTGCTTGCGGCAGGCAGTGAGCGTTCGGACCGATTGTCAGGGCTTGCCGGGGCATGCTGGCACTATACCGCGACCGGTCAACGTGGCCGGGAGCGGCGCCTGTCGGGCTACTCCAGGCCAAATACCGCTGGGCCATGTTCGTCGATGAGTTCGATGACGCGACCGCCGCCGCGGGCGACACAGGTGAGCGGCTCATCGGCGATCACCACCGGCAGGCCGGTCTCTTCCATGAGCAGCTTGTCTATGTCGCGCAGCATGGCGCCGCCGCCAGTCAGCACAATGCCGCGTTCAGCAACGTCCGCGCCGAGTTCCGGCGGCGTTTGCTCCAGGGCTTCCTTGACCGCGCCAACGATGCCCTGCAAAGGCTCCTGCAGCGCCTCGAGGATCTCGTTGCTGTTCAGTGTGAAGCTGCGCGGAACGCCTTCCGACAGGTTTCGGCCTTTGACCGAAATTTCGTTGACTTCATTACCCGGAAACGCCGAGCCGATTTCGTGCTTGATGCGTTCG
>CAZFVT010000175.1:0-6976 GCA_964522355.1 uncultured Woeseiaceae bacterium
CAGATCGTCCCAGGTGGGCAGCTGATCGCGAGGCACGCCCATGGCGGAGGAGGGTCTGTGATGGCCGACTTTGGACAGGCCCTCGCCGGCCAGCTTGCGGATGAATTTGACGTAGGGCTCGTCCTTCGTGCCCGTCGGATCCTGGTAGGCACCCTGGTAGGCGTCGTAGTTATAGGGCTGCGGATGCGCCTTCGCCCAATCCGCAATCTCTTCCTCATCGACAAGCACCTTGCCGTCTTCAACCCAGGCGTTGAACTTCGGCAGGGTCTCCGAGTTGTTGTATTCGGAAACGCCGGTATCGATGCGGTAGTCCCAGCCGTGCAGACCGCAGATGATGTTGTCGCCGTCGATGTGACCGTCGCTCATCAGAGCGCCACGATGTGCGCAGCGGCCGTAGAGCACGCTCACCGCATTGTCGGTTCGTATGACCACCAGGTCGACGCCCGCTACGTGTGCATAAGTGGGTGTTCGATCGGCCAGGCTGTCCCAGTCGAGGATGGCGGTTTTGGTCATGACGAGCTGCTCCTGCGCGTTGCGTGCTGTGGCCGACCGTACTCTTTACGCCGTCGGCCTGCCACTCGGGTTCAGTTATCCAATCGCGGCTGGACCGCTCTCGGGTTGTCTCGGTAGATGTCGGTCAGCGACGCATGCGACCAATCTCGGCCGCGAGGCATCTTTTCTTTCATAGCGGAAAGAAAGGCGAAGCGCTGCGCTTCGAATCCCTGGCGACCGAGTGATGCACTCCGACAGACTCTCCAGACGGCAGCGGTACGCGGCCGCGGGTGCGTCGGCTGCACTGGTGACTGCCGTGCTGCTGTTCGTTATGACGCAGCTCATCACTCCGATCGGTGGAGACCCGGCCGTCGAGCGGATGCTCCTGGAGCTTGAGATCTTCCGGTTACCGCCTGATGCGCCGACCGGGATCAGCGACCCTGAGCCGACGGCCGATGCTGCCTCGGAAAGCCCGGAGACGGAGACGGCTCTGCCGTCGCGTCCCGAACGAGCCGAAGACGATGGCGGCATCGACGAGCCTGAGACGGAACCGGAACAGGAGCCGAAACCGAGCAGTGGCGTTGACTGGTGGTCCCAGGCGCAGAACGTGGCCCGAAGCATGGGTAATGAGGAACTGGAGGTTTTGCTGCAGTCGCCCGGCTTTGAAGACTGGGTCTCAGTGATGCAGGGACCGATGCCCAGCACCGGAGATGTGGCGAGAGCGATCGAGGAAGACGCGGTCTGGTCCTTTTACTGGAATGTCTATGGCGATATTGAAATACGAGTCAGCAAGGACTGCGTCCTGCAAATTCAATCCAGACCGTTTGATTACAGCAGCTTCGCCAAGAACATACCTCCTAACATTCTTTGCAAGGAAACGCCGGTGATCGACGTGTCGGGCCTGGAGGACTACGTCAATGGAGGGCGTGGGCAATAACTCGCCGTTGCATGCACTCGCCCACGGTTTGTCGGAAAACTCAGGCAGCCTGCTAAACTATCGGCATGGCCGGAATACTCGTCAGAACACTCATCATCATGCTCGGGCTGGCAATTGCCGAGCTGATTCTTCCCGGCGTGGACATTGCCAGCAACGGCACCTTGCTTCTTGCGGCGTTGCTGCTCGGCATCGTGAATGCGGTGATCCGCCCGCTGGCCGTCATCCTGACCTTTCCGATAACCCTGATCACGCTTGGCGCTTTCTTGCTGGTGATTAACGCAGCGATGTTTGGCCTGGTTGCCGCGATGCTGGACGGCTTCTACGTAGCCGGATTCTTCTCGGCGCTGTTCGGCGCTCTGATCGTCAGCTTTACGGGAATGGTCGCGTCCTGGTACGTCGGCCCGCGCGGCACGGTGGAAGTGCTCGTCATCAAGTAGGCGGGCGCCTACAGAACAGGATTACGAATTGCCGCTGCCTCAGGCGGCCAGTGCTTTCTTTCTTCCTCGATCTGTCGTTCGAGCTCCTGACGGAAGTGCATGAACAGATTGTCGGCGGCCAGCACCCGCGGCTGGAACGGCTCGTCGATTTCCAGCAGCTTCTGCTGCCCCTCGATCAACACCTTGTCTTCCATAAAGCCTTCGAGCAGCGAGGCCTGTAAGGATTCGGCAACTGAACGATCGTCGTGCGCGTAGTCGCGCAGGTAGTTCCAGAAGAAATGGCTGGTACTGCGGGTTTCGGGCGTCATGAACTGGCAGTTGCGGTATTGACGCACGCGGTCGTTGCCTTCGTCCTCCGGGTCGACGCAGGCCGGCGTGAATATCGTCTCCATGAAGAACAGACCCGGGATGAGCATGCGCACCGTGTTGCAGCGATCGACCCGGGCATCGCCTTCAGGGCTGACCTTTGCGTGATAGGGCGGCGGTGCGGCATCGCGGTGCCAGCGTTCGAAGCCGAAGCCGCCTTCCACCTCATCAACCGGCTGCGAGTTCGTCTTGTAGGCATACTCCTCGGAGCCGCCGAGCGTATTGGTGTGCACGAAGGCGAGATGCGAGAAATCCGCCAGGTTATCGACGATCAGCATCCAGTTTGCGTCGTAGTGCAGGTAGGCCGGCTGCGGCAGTCCCGCCCAGGCTTTGTCCGACAATGGTGCGTAATCGTGGATCAGCGCCTCGTCGGCCTTTTCCGGATCGCCCATCCAGATCCACAGCAGGCCGCCGCGCTCTGCGATGGGATAGCTGTGCACGCGATGTGCTGCGGAGATGCGATCCTGGCCCGGAATTTCGATGACCTTGCCATCGCTTGCGTAAAGCATGCCATGATACATGCAGCGCAGGCAGTCACCCTCGATGCGGCCAAGTGATAAGGGTGCGGCGCGATGACAGCAACGGTCGTCCAGGGCGACATAGCCACCGCCCTCACCACGATAGATGACGACCGGTTTTTCGAGAAAGGTCCGGGCAAGCGTTTTGCCCTCGGCAACCTCGTGTTGCCAAGCTGCGGCGTACCAGCAGTTGTACAGGAACATGTCCTGCGCACTTTTCATGGCTGCTCATCCCCCGTAAAGCAGGCCATCAGGGTAGTCGCAACCGCTAAGCGGCGCAAAAAAAACCGGGTGCAAGCACCCGGCAATAATCTGCGGCCCGATCCCGGCCGCAACGCTCATGCCCGCGGCCGAAAGGAGAGTTGGATCAGGCGGCTTTCAAAACGTCATCGGCGGACTGGTAGTCGTAACCAAGGTCGTTGGCGACGGCTTCGTAATTCACCTGGCCGGCATGCACGTTGAGGCCCTGGGCCAGGTGCGGGTCGCGCTTCAGTGCATCAGCCCAGCCGAGGTTCGCCAGGTCCTTGACGAAGGGCAGGGTGACGTTGGTCAGCGCGAACGTCGAGGTGCGCGGTACCGCGCCCGGCATGTTCGTGACGCAGTAGTGCACGACCTCGTCGATTGCATAGGTCGGCTCTGCATGGGTCGTCGGCCGGCTGGTTTCGAAGCAGCCGCCCTGGTCGATGGAGATGTCGACGAGCACGGAACCCGATCGCATCGTCTTCAGATGCTCAGCGGTGACCAGCTTCGGCGCCGCCGCGCCCGGGATCAGTACCGAGCCGACGACGAGGTCCGCTTCCGGCATCAGGGTATCGATAGCCTGCTTGGTGGAGTAGACCGTATGGACACGACCGCCGTAAATGGCGTCGATCTCGCGAAGGCGCGGAACGGAGCGATCAAGAATCGTGACATCGGCACCGAGGCCGATGGCCATCTCGGCCGCATTCGTGCCGGCGACGCCACCGCCGATCACCACAACCTTGCCGGGCGCAACGCCGGGCACGCCGCCGAGCAATACGCCGCGACCACCGTTGGCTTTCTGTAAGGCAAACGCGCCGGCCTGGATCGAGAGGCGACCGGCGACTTCGCTCATCGGCGTCAGGAGCGGCAGCGAACCGTCGGCCGCGGTGACCGTTTCGTAAGCAATGGCCGTGCAGCCGGAGCGAACCAGCGCGTCGGCCTGCTGCGGATCAGCCGCCAGGTGCAGGTAGGTGAAGAGCACGTGGTCGTCGCGCAGCATGTCGCACTCGGCGAGCTGCGGCTCCTTGACCTTGATGATCATCTCGGCGACGTCGAAAACGTCTTTCGCGGTCGGCAGCACTGTTGCGCCGGCGGCTTCATAATCCTGATCGGTCATACCAATGCCGGCACCGGCCTGGGTTTCCACGTAGACCTCATGCCCATCGTGAACGAGCTCGCGAACGCCCGCCGGCACCATGCCGACACGATATTCCAGAACCTTTATTTCCTTGGGTACACCGATCTTCATGGCCCGCCTCCCCGACCGTTTGAAGTAAACAAGAATCCGCAATATACCTGCGAGAAGAAGCAATTTGCGTGCTGATTCAGTGACTACTCGTGATATTTGTGGCATTTTCCGTCCTATAAATCCCCTTTCCAGCAATTTCCTGTTATGAAGCTCGATAAATTCGACAGACAGATTCTCAAAGCCCTCCAGACCGACGGCCGGATCAGTAACAAGGAGCTGGCCAGCGCGGTGCGGCTGTCCGAGTCGGCCTGCCTGCGCCGGGTGCGCGCCCTCGAACAATCGGGCCTTATCGCGGGCTACGTCGCCGTGCTGGATCAAAAGGAGCTTGGGCTGTCCGGCACCGCCTTTGTCCACATCGCTCTGCGGCGCGAGGATCAGAGCGAGCTGGCGGCCTTCGAGCAGGCCGTGGAGCGTATTCCCGAGATCCAGGAGTGCTACCTGATGACCGGTGAGTTCGACTACCTGCTGCGGCTTGTCGTCTCGGACATGGCCGACTTCGAGCGCCTGCACAATGACGCGCTGACGCGCCTGCCCGGCGTATCGCGGGTGAACTCGAGCCTGGCGATCCGAACGGTCAGGCGCACAACCGAGCTGCCGGTCGATCGTTGATTGCTTAAGATATCGCGTCTCCCTTGAGTCGCCGGACGCCTACCGTGACCCACCCCGTGACGCTCGACAGCATCGTGTTCAGCCGCGGCGAATTGAGCGACGCCGAGGAGCTTGCCGCGTTTGCCGCACGCACGTTTTCAGAAACGTTCGCCGCAGACAATGACCCCGGTGATCTCGAAGAGCATCTCAGCAATAACTACGGCGTAGAACAGCAGTCTTCTGAGCTTGCCGACCCGGATGTGGTTACCGTCCTCGCACGCTCTGATATTGGCCTGATGGGCTATGCGCAGATTCGCCGCAACGCGCCGCCGGATTGTGTGACCGTTGAGGACTCGGTTGAGCTACACCGCTTTTACCTTGACCTTCGGATGCAGGGTTCGGGTCTCGCGGCGCTGTTAATGCAGGAGGTCCGTAAGGTTGCCGGCGAGTTTGGTGCAGGACACCTCTGGCTCGGCGTCTGGGAACGCAATCCGCGGGGTATCGCCTTCTATAAGAAGGTCGGCTTCGAGGACGTGGGCAGCAAGATCTACATGGTTGGGCCGGATGCGCAAAAGGACCGCGTGCTTGTTGCGAGTGTTGAGCCTTTCTAGCGTCGCCGGCAGGGCTCGGGGGTAAGATCGTTTCAGCGGCAGTTTTGCCGACGCGTAGGCGAGGGATTTAATGCCTTCAAGCAAAATGACCCACACACTCGTTCCCCTGGATCGATGCAGAGCGTCGGAACAGGAAGTGTCTCCCGGGTTGTGGCTGTGCCGGCGATCGTTCATCGCGTACTGCGGCGCTGCTCTGGCAACGGAGGCAATGGTCCACGCCAGCAGCGTCTTTGCGCAGGATTCCGCAACTGACTTCGACGACTTCCTCGCGTTGGCGAACGAGACAGCGCGTAATTTGCTGGATGACGCAACCGCCGAAGGCCAGGATCGATACCTGCGTACGGTCAGCGCCCACGCATCGGGCCTCGTTGATGTTCCCCTGCCGGAAACCTGGCGCGACAGCGGACAGAGTGACGGGCCCGGCACTTTCATCGGCGTTAACCCCGGCGGTGTCGGCTTTGTGGTCCTGCATTGGCGAATGGAGCCGGGAAGCCGGATCCTGCCTCACGCGCACACCTACGGAAATGTCGTTACGATCGGCCTCGAGGGCGCCGTTCGAGTCAGAAACTACGAAGTCGTCGGGGAACGCGACTACCTGAGCGATCGCGACATGGTCGTCCGTCGGTCCGTAGATCAGCTGCTCGGGCCGGGAGATACAAACCTCGTGTCCCTGGAGCGGAATTACGTACACGGGTTTGACGCAACCGCAGAAGGCGGCCGCGGACTGGATATCACGTCCCGGTTGCTGCCGCGTCCGGACCATGGTGTGCCTTACCTTGAACTCGGGGAGGAACTGGATGCAGGCGCAAGCGAGCAGCGGTATCGTGCCCGATGGCGAAGACAGTAACCTCAACTCAGTTGAGTAACGAGCTACAAACGAGCCTTACATGAGCGAGAACATCGACGTCATCCTCAAGCGTTTCGAAAACCCTGACGAAGTTCGGGTCTTCGACAAAGGCCGATTCGAGACCGTCACACTTGGCGGCATGACCATAGGCCGAGCGACCTACCAGCCCGGCTGGAAGTGGTCAGACGACGTGGGCCATGACATCGGCGAGGACTACTGCACGGTCGAACACGTGGGCATGGTGGTTTCGGGCTGCGCCACCGCCGCCTTCGCCGATGGGCGCGTGACAGAGATGAATGCGGGCGACCTCTTCTACGTGCCTTCCGAACCACACGATAGCTGGGTGGTTGGCGATGAGCCCTACGTTTCGCTGCATTTCCTCGGCGCAACACACTACGCGAAGTAGCTATGGCGACGAATAACCTGACAGCCCGCGCGCGCATCCGGGTTCGCAACACACCGGAGAAGGCGTTTGCGGCCTTCGTTGACGCCGGGCAGATGAGCCGGTTCTGGTTCACGCGCGACGACAACGGCCTCGAGGCAGGCGAGAACTCGACCTGGTCGCTGGGCAGCGGCCCGGACGCGTTCTCGTTCGAGGTCCGCGTCATCGACGTAACACCGGCCGAGCGCATCGTCATCGAGTGGCCCGCAGACGACGGCCGCTTCCGGCAGGTTGAGTGGCAGTTCGAAG
>CAZFVT010000176.1:0-6951 GCA_964522355.1 uncultured Woeseiaceae bacterium
ACGCCGTCGAGCAGCACGGCATCGTGTTCATCGACGAGATCGACAAGATTGCCCGGCGCTCCGATTCCGTTGGCGGTGCCGACGTCTCACGCGAGGGCGTACAGCGTGATCTGCTGCCCCTGGTCGAAGGCGCGACCATCACCACCAAGTACGGCATGGTAAAAACGGATCACATCCTGTTTATCGCGTCAGGTGCCTTTCACGTGGCCAAGCCCTCCGATCTCGTTCCCGAACTGCAGGGACGGTTTCCGATTCGCGTCGAGCTGAAGTCGCTGGAGACCGCCGACTTTGTGCGTATTCTCACGGAGCCGGACGCGTCGCTCACCACCCAGTATTCGGCACTGCTCAATACTGAGGAGGTACAGCTCGAGTTCACCGAGGACGGCGTCCGGCGCCTGGCGGAAGTGGCTTATCACGTGAACGAGTCGACCGAGAATATCGGCGCACGCCGCCTGCACACAGTCATGGAGCGACTGCTCGAGACGATCTCCTTCGAGGCCTCGGACAAGAGCGGCACCACGGTCACAGTTGACGGCACCTACGTCGACGAGCACGTCGCGGAGCTGTCGCGCGACGAAGACCTGAGCCGCTACATCCTCTAGCGCGGTGGAGCCGGTCCCAACAGAGATCAAGCTTCGCAGCCAGAGCCGGATGCTGGCGCTGACCTATGACGACGGGCAAGCATTCGAGCTGAGCTTCGAGTTTCTCCGCGTCCACTCTCCGTCCGCCGAGGTCAAGGGTCACGGGCCGGGACAGGAAGTTCTGCAGGTCGGCAAGGAAGACGTTTCGATCATCAACATCGAGCCGGTCGGCCACTACGCCGTTCGGCTCGAGTTCGACGATGGTCACAACACGGGGCTTTTCACCTGGAAGTACCTCTACGAGCTCGGCAGCGACTACGAGGGCCACTGGCAGCGGTACCTCGACCGTCTCGAAGCGGCAGGGTATGCTCGCCACAAAGCAACGGATAAGCCCTGATACGTGACTAAAGATACAACCCACTTCGGCTACCAGACGGTCGCCGTGGAGGAAAAAGCCGGGCGGGTCAAAGGCGTCTTCGACTCGGTAGCCAGCCGCTACGACGTGATGAACGATCTCATGTCCGGCGGCCTGCATCGCCTGTGGAAACGATTTACGATTGACCAGGCGGCGGTACGCCGCGGCCACAAAGTGCTCGACCTCGCCGGCGGCACCGGTGATCTTGCCCGCGAATTTGTGCGCCAGGTCGGTCCTGACGGGCGCGTCGTGCTGGCAGATATCAACCACGCCATGCTGGTCCAGGGGCGTCGACGACTGGTCGATGCAGGCGCGGCCGGCAACCTGTCCATCGCCCAGGTCGACGCCGAGGCGCTGCCCTTCGCGTCGAACACTTTCGACTGCATCACGATTGCCTTTGGCTTGAGAAACGTCACCAATCAATCGGCGGCGCTGGCATCGATGCTTCGGGTCCTCAAGCCCGGCGGAAAGCTGCTGATCCTTGAATTCTCCCGGCCGGCCGAATCGCTGCGCCCGGCCTACGACTTCTATTCATTCAACATCCTGCCCCTGATGGGCAAGCTGGTGGCGAACGATGCCGACAGCTACCAGTACCTCGCCGAATCCATTCGCATGCATCCCGACCAGGAAACCCTGAAGGGCATGATGGAAGACGTGGGCTTCGAGCGCTGCCGCTACAGCAACCTGACCGGCGGCGTCGTCGCGCTGCACGCCGGTAACAAGCTCTGATGAATCCACTGGAGCAGCTGCTGCGCCCGCTTGCGGGCATGATCAATCGTCAGGTCAATGCCAAGACGCCGGCGCGCAAGCTCTGCGGCGAGCTCGACGGCAAGATCGTCGCCGTGCGGGTGCGGGACACGGCGCTCGCCATGTACTTCGTCATCGACACCGAGGGCATCACCCTGCGCCTCGACGTGGACGCCGATCCGGACGTCGCCATTACCGGCAGCCTGGTGTCGCTGGCGACCCTCGCCGCCCAGGGCGGCAAATCCGCGCTGCGCGACGGTTCGATCGAATTCGCCGGTGACGTCTACACGGCGCAGGCATTCCAGGAACTGCTCGCCTACGGCCGGCCCGATCTCGAGGAAGAACTTTCCGCCATTGTCGGCGACGCCGCCGCACAGGGCATCGGCGATGTTGCTCGCAATATCGGCCGATGGGCTGAAGGTGCGCGAGCCACAATGCGCCAGAACGTCAGCGAATACCTCCAGGAGGAAAGCCGCAGCGTCCCCAGCCGCTACGAGGTCGATAACTTCCGACAGGACGTCAACACCCTGCGCGATGACGTCGATCGCTTCGAAGCCCGCCTCGCGCAGCTCGAACGGCAGGGTCAGGAATGAGAGGTCGTTACAGGACGTTCCTGCGCCTCGTCAGCATCAACCGCATCCTGACCCGGCACGGGCTCGACGAGCTCATCGAGGCCACGCATTTCCTGCGGCCGTTGCGCTATTTCTTCGCGCTGTTTCCTAAATCGAAAGTCGCTGACCGGCCGCTCGGCGAACGCATTCGCGTTGCGCTGGAAGAACTGGGGCCGATCTTCGTCAAGTTCGGCCAGGCGCTGTCCACCCGCCGGGACCTGTTGCCACCCGACATAGCCGACGAGCTCGCCAAGCTGCAGGACCAGGTTCCGCCGTTTCCGGGGAGCGAGGCCCTGGCGATTCTCGAGGAAGAGTACGACGACCCGCTGAACACGGTGTTCGAGACTTTTGAGGTAGAGCCGCTGGCCGCGGCATCCATCGCGCAGGTGCATGCCGCGACCCTGAAAGACGGCAGCGACGTCATCGTCAAGCTGCTAAGGCCGGGCGTTCGCGAGCGCATCGAGCAGGACCTCGAGGTGCTTTTCGCCATCGCGGAGTTGGCGGACCGCTACTGGGAAGAGTCCGAGCGCCTGCACCCGATCGAGATCGTGCAGGAGTACGAGAAGACTGTCCTCGATGAGCTCGACCTGATGCGCGAGGCCGGGAACACGGCCCAGCTCAGACGAAACTGGGAACACTCGGACATGCTCTACGTGCCCGACGTGTACTTCGACATCTGCCGCAAGAACGTGCTCGTGCAGGAACGCATTCGCGGCGTACCCATCAGCGACATGGAAACCCTTCGTGCCGCAGGCACGAACATCAAGGCGCTGGCCGAGAACGGCGTCGAGATCTTCTTCACCCAGGTGTTCCGCCACAACTTCTTTCACGCGGACATGCACCCCGGCAACATCTTCGTGCTGATAGATGATCCCGAGAACCCGAAATACGCGGCCATCGATTTCGGCATCGTCGGCACCCTGACGTCCGTTGACCAGCGCTATCTCGCCGAGAACTTCCTCGCCTTTTTCGAACGCGACTACTACAAGATCGCCAAGCTGCACGTCGATTCCGGCTGGGTCCCGGCCGACACGCGTATCGACGAACTGGAGTCCGCGGTGCGCACGGTGTGCGAGCCCATCTTCAACAAACCGATGTCGGAGATTTCCTTCGCCCAGGTCGTCATCCGCCTGTTCGACACGGCGCGCCGCTTCAACATGGAAGTCCAGCCGCAGCTGATCCTGCTGCAGAAGACCTTGTTCAATATCGAAGGACTGGGACGGGACCTGTACCCGGAGCTCGACCTCTGGGAAACGGCCTACCCGGTGTTAAGACGCTGGATGGACGAGCAGGTCGGCGGCCGCGCCGTCATCGACGGCCTGCGGGAAAACCTGCCGCAGCTTCGCGAAGCCCTTCGGGAGCTGCCCGGCGCGCTGCGCAGCCTTTCCGACCAGGCCTCGGAAGGCAACCTGAGCATGCGGGTCCGCTCTGCAGAGCTTGAGGCCCTGCAGAAGCAGATGGAAGAACAACAGTCCCAGCGCTTCCTGCTGGGCACCGGCGGCACCCTGGTGATCGCCGGCACCCTCGCGCTGACCCTCGGCTCAATGAGCTATCTCGGCGGCGGCCTGTTGGTCGCCGGCATTGCTGCCTTTGTGGCCGCGAGGCCCCGCCGAAGACGCCGCTAGTCGCTTAGGCTCACTACCAGGCTTTCTGCAGGCCGAGCGTATACATGCTCTCGGTCTCGAGCTGCGGACCGTTCAGGTCCTGGTCGATCGGATCGAGGTATTCAACCGCGAGCCGCCAGCCTTCAAAGTCGCCCTGGAACGCGTAGTTCACGCCCAGGCCTAAATCGAGGCGGGTGCCGCCCAGTCGATTCGGATCGGCCGTCTGCACGGGCGCGACAATTGTCGGGTCGATGCCGGAGATCTTCGCCCAGTCCCGATACTCGCCGCGAACGGAGAAACTCAGGGCGTGGGTCGGGCTGTAGCTCAGCCAGCCCGTGAGGCGATGCTCATCACCGAGGCGCCAGCTCTCGTCGTTGTCCGAGACGCGGAAGGTGCTGCGCCACTGGCCACCCCAGGCAAACTTCTCGCCGTTGCCCGAATAGGTCACGCCAACAATCGGATCCCAGGTACCGGAACCGAGCTGCATCGGGTACGGCAGCCGAACGGTGGGTCTGCCACCCATCGGCGTCAGGATATCGTCCCGTTCGGTCACGCTGCCGAGCGGCAGGGACACGCCGACCGTGCCGTGAATCCGGTGGTTCGGCTGCTCCATGAAGCCGATGAGCGCCGAGACCGAACCGTCGCCGAGGCCGCTCGTTTCGGTGGTGAAGTTGCCAACGACATTAGTGCCCATGCCGCCCATGTAGGTGACGTGGTCCATGTCGCTATCGAGGTAGTTCAGCATCGCCATCAGGGTGACCCGGTCAGACGGCGCATACATCATGCCCAGCATGTGCATGTTCATCGTCATCTCCAGCGGCACGACACGCAGGGTCGGTGGCTGCCCCGGGGTGCCGAAGAAGCGGTTCGGGATGGTCGTGGCGATCTGATCGGGCGAGATGCTGTTCGTGCCGAGCAGGTTGTCCTTCATCGACATGGACATGAAACGGTAGGAGAGCATCCACTCGCCCTTCTTGTGCAGGTGGTCGCCCATGACGCCAATCGGCGCATGCGAGTCGGCGCGCGAGTCGGCCATAGCGGGTGCCGACAACAGGGTCGCTGCCAGCGGGGCAACGGCCAGGTAGGTGGTTTTCATTTTTTTTTGATTCCTTAAATGTACAAAGACGAAGCAGCAATGCCCAACCGCGAAAAGGCGGTTGACGCTGCGTCAAACGATGTCAGGCAGGAATCCTTGCGGGCGGCGCGCGCGGCTGGCGCGATGAGGGCAATAGCGCGAGCATCGGCATCGATGAGTCGCAAAACGCGGTGAGCCGGCGGCTCGAGAGCCGGAACGTCCAGATCGACGACGGGGGTGCCGAGAAACTTGATGCCCAGGCCGAGCGGACAGCTCTTGTTGGGATCGTGCTCGACCGCCGCCCCGTCATGGTGGGCCCCATGACCCGCGTGATGACCGGAGTCGACGACACTCCCGATTCCGACAGGGCACAGCTCGACGAATTCGCCGGCGAGCAGGTTGCCGGGCATATAACCGACGGGAATAAACGCACGCAGTATGAAGCCGGCGGCCAGCAGGGCCGTTAGCCAGCGAGTGCTGCGTTGTCGTGATGCGTGGCTCACAGGCGCATTGAACGCTATCCGCATTCACGACGCAACGGCTTGCCTTGCCCGATCAGCTAGAATGTCGCGCGACCCAGAACCACCGCTTCGATCTTCGACTGATTATGGAAACTCCTTACCCTCGCCGTATCCGCAGCTTCGTGCGCCGGCCCGGCCGCATCACGAACTCGCAGACCCGCGCCATCGAGGAACACTGGCCCGAATACGGCCTGGAGTACTCGCCGGAACGACTCGATCTTGACGCCCTGTTCGGTCGCGAGGCGGAGCGCGTGCTGGAAATCGGCTTCGGCAATGGTGACACCCTGGTCGCCCAGGCTTCGGCCGATCCGGGCCGCGACTACATCGGCCTTGAGGTGCACGAACCCGGAGTCGGCCACTGCCTGATTCGCGCCAGCGAGGCTGGCCTGACGAACCTCAGGCTCATTGCCCACGACGCCATCGAAGTGCTCGAACACCAGCTGGCCGACGGCGCGCTGTCGCGGGTGAACATCTACTTCCCCGACCCCTGGCCTAAGAAACGTCACCACAAGCGCCGCCTCATTCAACCGACATTTGTCGAGCTCCTGTCGAGAAAGCTCCGCGCTGGCGGCTCGCTCTGCATCGCCACCGACTGGGCGAACTATGCCGAGCACATCGACGAGGTGCTCGCCTCTAGCCCACTCTTCACCCTTGAGGACAGCCGTGAGCACGCGGGCGACGATCCGATCGACCGCCCCATGACCAAGTTCGAGAAGCGCGGCCTGGGCAAGGGTCACCGGATTCGCGACTGGCATTTCCGCCGCGTCCCGACCAGCGAATAAAACCTTCTTGCCAAGCCCGGTTTTTGGCCTATACCTGAAGTAGCGGCCGGACACTCGCCGGCCATCACGGCAAAGGAGTGGCCATGAAGGAGGTAGAGCTACGCATAGGTGCCTGGTACCGGCGGACGAACGGCGGCCTGTTCGAAGTCGTTGCTATCGATGACGACGCCGGCACCATCGAGATACAGCACTTCGACGGGACGATCGACGAGGTGGACCTGGAGGTCTGGCACAACCTGCTGATCGAGCGGGCTGCGGCACCGGAAGACTGGACCGGCTCCGTCGACATGGATCCGGAAGATGAAACGATCGCCGACAGCGGTGAGGCGCCGCTCGGCTGGCACGATCCGCTGGAAATGTTCGACCAGGCCGACCGCGCGAACGGCTAGCGCTGTCGTCGCCGAGGTTTAAGCCTCGGTCGGACCGCGGACGACGATAATGCCGTCGCGAACTTCGCATTCGACGTCTCGAAGCTTGCGGCCGCGGCAGGGCCCGCCCGCACATTCGCCGGACTCGAGATCGTAAAGCGCGCTGTGCGAAGCGCAGATGATTTTGTCTTTCTTTGGCGTCAGGAAGCTGTTCGGCGACCAGTTCAGCGGATGGCCGACGTGCACG